>JAUVBI010000189.1 GCA_030591305.1 Pseudomonadota bacterium | reverse complement strand
GCGATGCAAGTGCAAGTATCTTCATCACCAGGACCGGCGCGACGATGATGGGGGCCGGCGTGCTCTCTACGGCATCAAGAGTGAATTTTATGAATACACCTCAAAGCAGGATCGCCGTGTGAAAAACGGGCGTCGCGAGAGCGATTGGGAAGTGGAACAGCCCTACGATCAAATCTGACCGGGGTTCACTGGGGTTGGTTCACCGGGGTCAGGCTGAGCTAACCCCCACGCCGCAGGGTACCACCGCGCACCATCCCCCTCAGCCCGCTCTCGAGGCTTTAACGGCGCTCAAAATATCTTCGGTTGTTGCCTTTGTAGCAATACCGCATACATCAAAAGGAGATTTCAGCTGATCCTTTTTAGATCTTATAGAAAAAACCGTCCCATCCCTTCTGCGAATTTCAACTTCCTCTGTCTGCGCATACTTCAGCAACTTCGAAAGGTTTTGTCGAGCTTCTGAATATGTAAATACCTTCATTTCAAACTATTCCATTACATCAATATTAAGAGAGTGTGCTACCTTCTTCATGCGTCTATCCAGGGTTAACAGTGGGAGTGATAACTTTTTGGCACATTGTAAAAAATAGGCGTCGTAAGCGTAAATGTTGTGCTCCAGTGCAATTTCCAAAGCTTTCTGAATATTGACTGAAACCAGCCTGACAGGAATTGATTCTGCCATTCCCAGAGCGGTTAACGCGTCTGCGTGAGTGAGGTTTTTCCGTTTGACCATAGCCGTTAATGCATTGCCAATTTCATACGGCAATATCTCAGGAGAGATTGCATTAGCATTGGGTGTCATCTCAATAATGGCGTCTTTTTCAGGCTCATTCAAAACGACTGCCAAAAAGATATTAGTGTCTGAGATGATGTTCATATAGACAATTGTACAAATGTGAAGAATTCTGTCAAGGGGATTAATGAAGAGCTAACGCCGTTGATGAGAGTGTGCTCGAACATTGGCGGCCCGGGAACATTAAAAAGAACCCCCGGCCCCGTTGGGTACCCGATATAGCGTGGCAGGCTCTGCGCACTGCGCACAATTTCTCGTACCATCCCCCTGATCACAAGCGCAATAAAATACCGCCCCGACTCTGTACACATTTTGTTATCATCGCCGCGGCAGCAGTAATTAGGACCGCGTAAGAGGGGGAGATGGATTGAGCGGTATTTTCGGCGTATTCAATCGCGATGGCAAAGCTATAACCCATGGTGATCTGGATACCATGCACCAGGTTTTCACCCAGTGGTTCGATGATGATCGCGGCATTTGTTGTGAGGACAATATCGGCCTCGGCCACTCTATGTTGTGGAATACCCCCGAATCCAAACTTGAGAGCCTGCCGGCAATAGACGGACTGGAAGGTAGTCGTCTTCTTATCACTGCGGATGTGCGCCTGGATAACCGGGGCGACCTGGCGGATGCCCTGGCAACGAATCAGCCGTTGGCAGCCATCACCGACAGCCAGCTACTGCTGGCAGCCTACCGCAAGTGGGGGGAGGATTCTCCCAAACACCTGCTTGGTGATTTCGCCTATGTGATCTGGGATGAGCAGCATCAGCAGTTATTTTGCGCTAGAGACCACATCGGCATAAAGCAATTTTATTATTCATTGACGGATGGGGTATTTGCATTTGCCAATGACGTAGGTGCGTTATTAGCGTCCAACGTGATACCCACTGACCTGAATGAAGAGGCGATTGCCATTTACCTGCAATCATCAAGGTACATCGACCAGAGTAAAACATTCTACGAAGCGATTAATAAACTGGAAGCTGCCAGCACACTCCTGATATCGGAGAAAGAAGTTACGCGGAGTACCTACTGGAAGGCGGAGGAAAGTCCCCCGATTCGTTTTGATGATTTTGATGACTATGTACATCATCTGAGGCGACTGCTCGAAGAGGCCGTGAGGGTGAGGCTGCGCACGGCCTATCCCGTCACGTCCCATCTCAGTGGCGGTCTCGATTCCTCCGCCATTACCGTGCTGGCTGCGAGGATGCTGGCCGGAAAGGGCAAAGCTCCGCGAGTTTTCAACTGGTCGTATATGCCAGAATCAGCTGAGGACCTAGAGTGTATGGAGTGGAGTTTCGCCAACAAAGTAGCTGAACAGGAAAATCTCCCCCTTGAACATATCGCAATAACACCTGAATGCATCAAAGAGACATACCTCGATGCGGATATTTCCTGCTACGAAGATAACTTGTACTGGGAAGAGGCTTTGGAGAGAACGCTATCTGTCAGAAAAGGGGGGCGCACGATCCTGTCAGGTTGGGGTGGGGACGAGCTGATTTCCTATGGTGGATATTCGTATTACAGTGGTTTGATCCGCCGTGGAAAACTCTTGAATGCGTTCAAATTTATTTACAAAAATGGGAGGCAGAAAAACTTAACTCTGGTCCAATTCCTGAAAAAGTATATTCGTTGTACGCTTTATGCATTTTTCAGCAAGAACATGCAGGGGCTGTATAAAATTGAAAAAGATAACGATATTTTCAATATCCTGAAACCGGAGTTTGCGCCTGTTGTCAGGTCGATAGCGCCACCGGCCCTGGAATTCCAACACGGTCCACACGGGGAGCAAATAGAGCTTTTTAACCATGGGCATTTGCTGAATCGAATAGAGAGCTGGGGGTCATCTGCCCTGCGCGATGGCGTGGAATACAGTTATCCACTATTGGACAAGCGCATAGTAGAGTTCGCGCTTGGCGTACCGGAGGAGATATTTGAACCCAAGCAATGTTATACGCGTTACCTTTTTCGATCTGCTGTAGCGGATATATTGCCCCAGGAGGTGGCCTGGGCGCCAAAGTACAGTTCACCAAAGCATTTTGAAATGAGGAAGTGTTTGTGGCTCGCTGTTTTGAGAATGCTGCTACAGGAAGAGGCGGGCCTGTTTAAGAAAAATGACAAGTTTGTAGACGCCCAGGCCTTGTATAAAATCATTGACCAAATTGTGGCACAGGACAGCACCGATTTTGATAGCATCGAAAATATTGGAGTGGTTGGGCCGGCCATTGCCGTTCTTAACAGAGCGCAAGGAAATCGGTGAATAGACCCGAAGCTATGTAGTCGTTATCCAAGCTAAGGGCAGGTGTTATCAGTATAAGGCTGGACAAACTCACCCAGCCTGTGACCCACATCACAGTATCGGTACATTCTGCTGATCGCCCCTTACCAGTTGTACATAACTTGTTGATTACTAGACATAGCGCAATGGATTATTGAACTTAAGGCAGTAAAATTAGTTGTTTGATGTGTGAATCAAGGGAGAGAGTGCCATGAGAAAAAAATCAATTCTAGCTGTAAGTTTTGGCATAGCCCTTCTTGGCGTCGCTTCCTCAGTAAGCGCACAATTGGTTACCTCTTGGGGTTTTGAAGCCTACGGTGGTTTTTCCAAACTTGACGTGGGTTTTCCAAATCCGGGCTACCACGTGTTGTTGACCCCATTGCCCCCTCGCGATCACCAGGATATGGGAGCGTTCAGGTGGTCAGTATCGGCTCACCCGAGCCTTCTGGGTATCAACCAGAAGGAGCCGCTAACACATGGTAAGACATGGAAAGCGCCTGGCAAGTATTATGGTCAAAAAAACCCGGTGCAACCGGGCATAATCAATTTTCATGGTGAAACTATCGGAGAGATTCTCACCGACGATGACGGTGCCGATGATGGTACTAAGGGTGAGATAATTGGCTGGACTATTCACTACAACATCCCAATTCCTGAAACGTTCAAAGATGCCAGGGTGGCAGTGAATTATCACTTGCGACTATTTGACCCCAACACCGACGCGCTTGCCTGGGATAGCGGTGAGATGTTCTTCCTGATTGATATGTGGGAGACGCACAACACCCCTGTGGAGCCTTGCTGCCCGGATGGTAACGAAAATGGCACCTACCCAAACCAGAATGGCTGTGCTGATCGTTTCCGTGTTGGCTTATTGGTCGATCTTGAGGGAGACGGTATGGATGTTGGTGATCTTCAGGATGCGGATGTTGGCTCCTGCTTTGATGAAGTCGTTGACTCCTTTACTTATCTGGATGTGGACTATAACGTTAGCTTAACTGGTTTTTGGGAAACCGGGGAAGAAGGGCCTGTGCTCATAGGCGAGGGCTGGTCACCGGAATTTGGATTTACACACTTTGAAATAAGGGCCGAAGTCCGGGTGGCCACACCAGGTGCCACAAGCGCCAGGGTGACTGGCTCCTGCGCTAAATCAGGTTCCACCAGCTGCCAGGGTGGCTAGCTCCGGCAAGCAACAGGCTCAGTGCTGCCAGTAATACCCTGCGGTGGGGGTGATGTACCGCAGTATCACGATAAATCTTGTTGGTCGTTTTCGATCGCCCATCGTTGATCTTGTCTTTCCCTGTTATGTTTGCCAGAATCGTCTGCTACAGGCGCCAGCCTACACATTTGGGGCGATATGAAAACAGAAACAGAGCGAAAAAGGTCGAAGAAGGTCTGGTCCAGGCCCGAAATTGTCAGTTTGTCGGTCAGTACGACCAGATCGGGGACCAATCCCGCTCAAACCGAGACAACTCATCCAAATAACCAGGGCTTCATTCCCGGCTCCGGGTAATCTGCACCAAACAGGTACCGACAATATCTGTCGCCTTTGTTCGGGGATCATATGTAGTAGAAACCAGATCCACTGCCGGGGCCAGTGAGGCTTTTGTTTTTCCCCTGGCGCCCGGGTTAAGGTGGTCAACCTGAAAGGTAGAGACACTCCGACGTTACCCATGTTCAATAGGGTCAGGCAATTTGCGGCACTGGGCGCCAGCCAGAAGCTGATCTTCGTGCAGGCCTGGTTCCTGCTGGGCTGGATGCGTGCCGCAATCCTCACTGTTTCCTTCAAGCGCCTGACCGGTTCCTTGCAACACCGCAGGGAAACAGTGTCCCCGATATCACTGGAACTCGAAGAGCGCAAACAAGCTGCCCGCATTGGCATACTGGTGGCCAGTGCCGCCAAATACACCCCCTGGCAGAGCCCTTGCCTGGCCCAGGTGCTGACGGTGCAGTGTCTGCTGTCCCGACGCAACATCCCCGGCCAGTTTTACCTGGGTGTGCGCAAGAGTGGCGAGGAGGGGGCCGACCCGGCGGGCCTGGCCGCTCACGCCTGGCTGCAGTGTGATGATGTGATCGTCAATGGTGGGGCCGGGCACCAGGAGTTTACCGTGGTATCCACCTTCAGCTGGGGACGGTCGTGATCGAGAATTGCCTTTACGGGGTCAAGGTGTTTAGCGATTTTGCCCTGTTCGGCCGACCCGTACCTCTCACAGCGGTGGCTCCGGGAGAGCGCCAGGCTCTCAATTTCATGCAATTGCCCGATACCGGCGAATTGCCGGAACTGCCCGAGGCCTTATTGCTGTATCAGGCCCGTGGCCGGGAATGGTGGCTGTACAGTGACCGGCTCCTCGGGCGCAGCATCCCCGGCCAGCCCTGGCAGGTGGGGGTGGCCGGGCTGGTGAACTTTCACTGGCGCGGTGGTGATTCCACCCTGTATTACCAGGCTGAGCAGGAGTGCACGCAGGAGCTGTTGGTGTTCTGGTTTGTGCACATCTTTCTGCCGCTGTACCTGACCCTGGAAAGGGGCTATGACTTCATCCACGCGGCAGCGGTTGAGGTGGCCGATGAGCCAATTCTTTTCATCGCCCCCTCTACCGGTGGTAAATCCACCCTGGGGGATTACTTTCTCAAGCGGGGCCACCCCATGCTCTCTGATGACAAGGTGGCTACCTTCCTGCACGAGGGCAAGTTTTTCGCCGTGCCCTCCCACCCGCATCATCGCCCCTTCCGCCAGGTCGAGGTGCTGGGCTACCCGGTGGAGCATTTCGCCACCTGCGCCAGACCCATCCACGCCTGCTATTTGCTGGAGCAGGGCGAGCCCGATGATGCTGTGGCAATAAGCGAAGTAACGGGCTTCCGGAAATTTGAAGAGCTTTTGCCCCATTATTTGTTCAGCTTCAGTTTCCTGCAACAACAACGCCTGCGCTGGCTGGCACAGCTTGCCGACCAATCCCTGGTCTTTCGCGTCCACCGCCCCTGGAATCTCGATCGCCAACAGGAAGTCTATGATGCCATTTGCGCCCACTCCTGCAGTTTGCCCTCAACAGTTAGTTCGAGAGTAAGGCATTTACCTGGGGAATGACGGTGCTGGCGATAACCACGGCAAGCATCCAGTAAACCAGCCGGAACTGCCCTTTGATTTCTGCGAACTGAACGTCAATGTGCGCAAACTTGCTATCTATTCTGGCGTCCTGCTCGGAGAACT
>JAUVBI010000202.1 GCA_030591305.1 Pseudomonadota bacterium | reverse complement strand
AGCCTGACTGACCGCACCATGCGTAACATGCAGCTCCTCGGCAGCCCGGGTAAAACTCAAATGCCGCGCTGCGGCTTCGAACACTCGCAGGGTGTTTAGTGGCGGCAGTTTGCGCTTCATCTTCTCTCCAAAACAAAAAAGGGGGACAGATTAATCTGCCCCCCTTCTGCTGTGCGCTCACGCGCTATGACAATGCAAAACCCATTTTAGAAGTTATAGGCTGCACGCAGGTACCAGGAGCCACCTTCATAGTTAGCCGCAGTACGACGTGGATACTCCAGGCCAACACTCAGACGGTTGGCGTTAGGTGCGCCAATCTTGTCAACGTACTCGTCAAACACGTTTGAACCACCCGCGGTGAGCGTTAAGTTGTCGGTGACATCCCAACCCAACTCCAAATCAACATAGATAATATCGTCGATCTCGGCACTGGGTGACACTGGATCATCAATAGTGCCACGCTCATCGTAGTGGTCGCCGTAGTAATTGGCGCGGAACATAAACCACCAGCTCTCCGCAAAGCGGGTATTAGCCGTGAATACGAAGCGATCTTCCGGGTAGTTATTTTCGATATCTTCTATCAGAGAGTCACTAACGGGGTTTACGCCATTGACCTGGGTCTGATCTGTGACATCGATCTCATTGTGGTTGTAAGCAAAGGTGAAGGTTGTACTTGAGCTACCCCCCCAGTCCACGTCAGACGTCAGCACCAGGTCAAGACCCTGGTGTTCAACGTCCAGTGCGTTGGTGTAGAAAGAGATGGTGTTACCTTCAGCTGTTGTGATATCACCGGTACGGTAGATGCGATCTTCCACTTCGACCATGTACAGGTCGAGGGTCAGCGTTGTGCTATCGCCTATATCGCTGGAGAAGCCAAAGCTGTAGTTCAGCGAAGTTTCCTCGGTCAGTTCCTTACCACCGTTGGCCAGCGCCTGAGGGTCGGTAGGGGGTAACAGGCCTTCTTCAACCTGTAAGCCTGTCGCACCGTCGAAAGTGGTAATGGTGGTACGAACATTAGCCTGGCCCGGTGTTGGTGCGTGGAAGCCGGTAGAAACCGCGCCGCGCACGACAAAAGCATCGGTGATGTTGTAGCGAGTGGCTATCTTGCCATTAATGGTATCGCCAAAATCAGAAAAGTCTTCATAACGCAGGGCATACTGCATCAACCAGTCGTCCGAGATGTCATGTTCGACATCGACATACACAGCCCAGTTATCCCGGTCGAATTCACCGGCATCTGCCGCTGTAATACCGGTAAAGCCGCTGGACCCAACACCGAAGAAGGAGCTGGCCTCACCGGCATTAACGGTGTAGGTCTCTTCACGCCATTCTGCACCAAATGCCAGGTTCAGATTGTCGCTGAGCGCCTTGGAGAAATCGGCATTGAAGTTAACTTCTTCCTGCTCGTACCCGCCGGGATCAAAGCCCATCTGGGCAGGTTCACCGTCGGCACCCAAGCCCAGGCTGTGGTTAACGGTGTTATTGAGGAAGTAATCCAGCTCACTGACACCCAGACTCACGCTGAAGTCGTAGTACATTTCGTTGGCAAAGTTACCGCGCAAGCCACCGACAATGCTGTAATCAGTCTGTGCACCATCCAGGAAAGGTGTAAAACCAGTATTCAATAGATCGCCAGTATAGCCGTCATTTTCTACCAGAGCCGCCAGGCTGGAGTGGCCAGGGTTGCGGTAGAAGAAACGGTAGCGACCATCTGTCTCGGCGTAGTTACCAAAAATATAAAGCTCAGCGGTGTCACTCAGGTCGAAACCGGAGTTAACAAACAGACGGTAGCCGTCCGCTTCAGGGCGACCCCAGGTCTGGGTAAAAGGCGCATCGCCAAAGGGCGAGTCGGCACCCACACCTGCTACACCGGCATCAAGCAGTGCCTGGGCGTCGGGGCGAATAATACCGCGAGATAAGGCGTCGTTGTCATACCACTCGGCGGTCAGGTTCAAAAAGCCACTGTCGCCCAGGCCAAAACCGATATTGCCGCCAATTTTAGTACTTTGCTCGCCGTCGAAAAACTCACCGTACTGGACCATTACCTGGCCACCCTCAGTGTCGTCCTTCATGCGGAAGTTCATCACACCGGCAATAGCGTCAGAACCGTACTGGGCCGCTGCACCGTCACGCAGTACTTCAACGCTTTTCAGGCCGATACTGGGAATCATACCGATGTCCACACCGTGGGCACCGTTGCCAGCTGCGGGCGCGAAAAACTGCACCAGCGCAGAGCGGTGGCGACGCTTGCCGTTAACCAGTACCAAAGACTGGTCTGGCGCCATACCACGCAAGGAGGTAGGACGGATAAAGGCACTACCGTCACCGGTTGCGGGTGTTGCTGTATAAGAGGGGACAAGGGCCTTCAGGTTATCGGTAATATCCTGATTATTACCCATGCTGTTAAATTCTTCGCCGGCCAGCACGTCAATAGGTACCGGGGAGTCTGCGGCGGAGCGGGGCTTATGGCTACGGCTACCGGTAACAACAACCTCTTCCAACATTTGCTCTTGTGCCAGCACCTGCACGGGGGTTATGAGGGAGGCAAGGGCTACAGATACAGCCAATGCCAGCGGGGTTCTCTTGATATTCATGGGTAATTCTCCTGAGACTATTTTTTACTTGTGTATTTATTGTTAATTTTCATAACCCAACGGTGACATTTTTGAGAATGCCTTAAATCCGTATAACCACACGGATATCCGATATTTACAGTATCAGATTTTCAAGCAAAGAAAATCTGCAAGAAACGTAAATATTTACGCACTTGAGGGTGAGGTAAAAAGATAATATTTCGTTGGTAGAGAGAATGATATGTAAGGTCATGGTGGAATGCTGGACCACCGACAGGCAGGTAGCCACTGCCCGACTATTAGATTTCCGCCTGCGCAGGAATGACGGGACCCCACTAAGTTCTGACAAATAGCCCACAATCGGCTAAAGTTGCACCATCATAATAATCAGCATCCTCCCAATGTATTACAACCCGCTAAGAACACTCTTTATTTTCCTGATTTTTACCCTGCTTATAGCCTGCACCGGCGGAGAATCCAACGTCACAGCTGGCAACCGCGACGGTATTTTACACTACGGCAATGGCTCCGAGCCCCAGGGCCTGGACCCCCATGTGGTGACCGGCGTACCCGAAAACCACTTGATTCGCGCCCTGTTTGAAGGGCTGGCGGTTAAAAACCCCTACACCCTGGAGCCCGAGCCCGGGGTGGCACAAAGCTGGGAGTTCAGTGAAGACGGCCGTGTGCTCACCTTCCATATCAACCCGAATGCCCGCTGGTCCAATGGCGACCCCATGACTGCGGAGGACTACGTGTGGTCCTGGCAGCGTGCCTTAAATCCTGCCATGGGCAATCTCTATGCCTATATGCTCTACCCGGTAAAAAATGCCAAGGCCTATGCCACCGGTAAACTAGATAACCCCAGCGAGCTAGGCATAAAAGCCCTGGACAAGCTCACCTTTGAAGTATCCCTGAACGAGCCCACACCGTATTTCCTGCAATTAATGGATCACTACAGCACCTTCGCCGTGCACCGCGCCACCATTGAGAAGTTTGGCAAGTCCACCGACCGTTTCACCAAGTGGACCCGGGTAGAAAACATGGTCAGCAACGGCGCATTCAAACTGAAAGACTGGCGCCTGAACCGCCGCATTGTAATGGACAAAAGCGAGACCTATTGGGACGCTGACAAGGTCAAGCTGAAGAGCGTTGTGTTCTACCCCACCGAAAACATTGTCAGTGAGGAGCGCATGTTCAGGGCCGGGCAATTACACTATACCGCCGCCGTACCACTGGAAAAAATTCCCGTGTACGAGGCCCAGGAAAACAGCCCCTATGTGCAAGCACCCTATCTGGGCACCTACTTTTTCCTAATCAATACCGGTCGCCCCCCGGTAGATGATGTAAGAGTCCGTCGGGCCCTGTCCATGGCCGTGGACCGGCAAACACTGGCCGACACCGTGCTGCAAAAGTCGGTATTTCCCGCTTACTCTATCACCCCACCGGGCACATTAGGCTACCAGCCACCGAAGCTTTTTGACTACAATATTGAAAAAGCCAAGGCCTTGTTAGCG
Organism: Pseudomonadota bacterium; assembly: GCA_030591305.1. The sequence goes on along the minus strand of JAUVBI010000202.1, from coordinate 1,660 downwards.
GAGGCTGGCTATCCCAATGGCGAGGGCTGGCCCGGGCTGGAGATTACCTATAACACCAGCGAGAGTCACCGCAAGATAGCTGTGGCCCTGCAACAAATGTGGAAAACAGCCCTCAATATAGACATCACCATCGCCAACCAGGAATGGAAGGTGTACCTGGACTCGGTCACCCAGATGGACTTCCAGATTGCCCGCCGCGGCTGGATAGGCGACTACGTAGACCCCAATAATTTCCTCGACCTTTACCTGAGCGGTGGCGGCAATAATAATACCGGCTACGCCGACTCTCGCTACGATGAACTCATTTTGAGAAAAGCACCCCAGGCAAAAACCAAAGAGGAGCGCTTCGCCCTGTTTAACGAAGCGGAGACCATGATGATGGAGGAAATGCCCATCATTCCCATCTATACCTACACCAGCAAACATTTGATTCACCCCTCGGTAAAGGGTATGCCATCCAATTTGATGGACTCAATCAATCTCAAGTATGTCTGGCTTGAATCCGAAACCAATAATAATGAGGCGGGAGAGTAAGCCATGTGGCGTTTTATCGGTATAAGGCTGCTACAAGCCATACCCGTTATTCTGGTAGTGATAACCGCCACCTTCTTTCTGGTGCGCTCCGCCCCGGGCGGCCCCTTCGATAGCGAAAAAGCGGTAATGCCCGAGGTGAAAGCCGCCCTGGAGGCACAGTATCGTTTGGACCTGCCTTTGTTTCAGCAATACACCGCCTATCTGGGCGACCTCGCCAGAGGCGACCTGGGGCCCTCATTTAAATACCCCGGACGCGACGTTAATGAGTTGATTGCCGCGGGCTTGCCCGTCACTGCCGAGCTGGGTGCCTATGCCCTTTTGGTGGCGTTGATACTGGGGGGGCTGGCGGGAGTGGTGGCCGCTCTCAAACCCAATACGGCGCAGGACTATATTCCCATGTCTGTCGCGATGATCGGTATATGCATGCCAACTTTTTTGCTGGGCCCCCTGCTGGTACTGGTATTTGGCATCCACCTGGAGTGGCTGCCGGTGGCGGGCTGGGGCGATATACCGGGGGATAAAATCCTACCCAGCCTGACCCTGGGGGCGGCCTACGCCGCCTATATCGCACGCCTGGGTCGCGCCGGCATGCTGGAAGTGATGTCCCAGGATTATATTCGCACCGCCCGGGCCAAGGGACTGCCGGAATGGCAGGTGGTGATAAAACACGCCCTGCGCGGCGGCATGATTCCCGTTGTTGCGTTTCTGGGTCCGGCCTTTGCTGGCCTGCTGGCGGGCTCGTTTGTGGTGGAAACCATTTTTCAGATTCCCGGGCTGGGCCGCTTTTATGTGCAGGCGGCATTCAATCGGGACTACACCATGATTCTCGGTACAACGGTGTTTCTGTCAACTCTCATTATTCTGTTCAACCTGCTCTCAGATATTCTTGCCGCCTGGATGAACCCCAGGTTGCGGTCGCAGTTTGGGAGCAATTAGATGAGCACCACAAACCCCTCTATTTCAGATGCAGCCATTGAGGACGTTTCAATGGCCGAGCACGGCACCTCCCTGTGGCAGGATGCCTGGACCCGGCTGAAGAAAAATCGCCTGGCCCTGTTCGGCCTGGGTGTGCTTATCCTCTTTATTGTTATCGCTCTGCTCACACCCTGGATTGCACCCTACAGTT
>JAUVBI010000054.1 GCA_030591305.1 Pseudomonadota bacterium | reverse complement strand
TTATTGGCCCTTGGCGCCTATAACGCGGGTCCCGCTCGAATGATCAATATGCGTAACAAAGCAAAAGGCCTAGGTTACGATCCCAATATCTGGTTTGATAATGTCGAGATGATTGCAGCGAGAGATATTGGTGCAGAGACCGTTCAATATGTCGCCAATATTTACAAGTACTATGTTGCTTACCGGCTTACTATTGAGCAGGAAGTAAAGCGCGAGGCCGCAAGAAAAAAAGTGGGTATCTAAAATGGAGAATCTAAATGTTTAATCGTAAACTCTGCCTGTTTATGGTCCCTGTTGTGCTGCTGGCATTTTCACCTCTGGGTCATGCCGTTACTTTGCACATCAAAAATAAGATGGGTGAACCTTTGGCACAGGTTATGGTAACCCGCACTACAGCGGCTAAACCGGGAGCTAACTTGAGCGATGATGGCTACGCGCCGAATGGTGTCACCAATTCAGCAGACACAACGCTCACCCGCTTTACCAATGACATGGGCAATGTCCATTTTGAGGATATTGATAGCGCAGTTCGATACCGGATTCGGACTCAGGGTTATGTCGACAGGCATGTAAGCAGTGGAAAAATGCCCGGTCGTGTTATGGATGAAAACGGTGAGCCCGTGGTGGGCCTCATGTTGGTAGCCATGAACGAGCAGCAGCATATTGCCAGTTATCCCTCCAACGTATGGCTGTCACAACTGAGCTTCGGTGGCGATGAGGACCTTAAGAAAAGGTTCGAGCTCAACTGTGCTTTTTGCCACCAGCAGGCATCCCCGTTTATGCGCAACGAGCGCACGGTGGAACAGTGGCGCAGTGTATTTGAACGCATGAACAGTTACGGTGCGCAACTGCCCGAAGATGACCATCAGAAAGTGGCCGAGTTACTGCAAAAAGAATACAGGGCATTGCGCGAAGACCCCAGTGTGGTGCCACAGCCGCGCTCCTGGGAGGGGCACCTCTCGGAAATAGAAATGAAGGAGTGGGTGATAGGCGACGGCTTTTCCCAGATGCACGACTTTATTATTCACCCCAATGGCTTTGTCTATGTAGGTGATAATTTGTTTGACAGGCTGTACGAGATTAACCCCGACACCGGCGATTATACCGTCTATAAAGTGCCCCATAAACCCGATCAAAAAGTCGGTGGAATACTGGGCAACCGCTTTATCACCTTTCCCAAGATGCATAACTATCTCGGGGTTCATTCTTTCGCAATTTCGCCCAAAGACGGCAATATTTTTATTACCCCGTCCATGCAGCAGGCGTTGTTGGAGTTTGACCCAAAGACGAAGCAGTTTACAACGCATGAAATGCCCGGGGGCTACTACCCCCACACTATTCGCACCGATGCGCAGGACCGGGTCTGGTTTACCCTGGCAGTGTCCTCGCAGGTAGCAATGTTTGATCGTACTACTGAGGAGTTCAAACTCTACGATTTACCAGCCCGGGACATTAAGGAGTGGTTGATATTGAAGTCGCTGCCCCTGATATTTTCCTTTGATCCCGAGAATCGTCCACGCCCCAGTCCCGATGAAAAGTCCACGGGCCTGCCCATGCCCTATGGTATTGATGTGGCACCCGATGGCAGTATTTGGGTTACCCGTTTATATGCCAATGATATCGCCCACATTAATCCGGAGACCGACGAAATTACCATGATCGACTTCCCTTTCAAGGGTCCGCGCAGGCTGCGAATTGACGCCGACGGTATGATCTGGATTGTCGCGTTCCAGGACTCTCTGCTGGTTAAATATGACCCGAATACCAATCTTTTCAGTTCCTATGAACTGCCTGTTATCAACGAGATTCCCTATGCCTTGAATGTCGATAAAAGCCGAGGTGTGGTGTGGGTGAATGGTAATCAATCCGACACCATACTGGCTTTTGATATCGCCAGTGAAACATGGAAGGTTTATCCCATGCCACGGCAGCGCTTCTTTACCCGGGATATTGAAATTTCAGAAGAGGATGGTGCGGTTTACACCACCAACTCTCACTTTCCCACCTGGCAATCCGAGGGTGGCGTGCCGACCTTGCTGCGGATTACACCGCTGCCTTCATCATCACAGCAAGACTGATGTCCTCGCACAGGGTTTGGCCGCTGGCTGCGGTCCTGATAGCGGTTGCCGTATCTGCCACAGATGAAGGCTGGCTGTACTACGGCGGAGACCAGGGTGGTCGTCATTACTCTGAAGCGGGTCAAATCAACAGAGAAAACGTATCCGACCTGGATGTGGCCTGGGTACACCGCAGCGGCGATGTAAAAACCTTTGGTGATGACATGGAAAATACTTCTACCCAGTCCACGCCCATCTTGCTGCCTGAGACAGCAGGAGAGTCTCTGGTGTACTGCACGCCATTCAATAGGGTGATTGCCCTGGATCCCGGCAGTGGCGAACAACGTTGGGACTTCGACCCAAAAATCGACAGGCGCGGCACACGGACCTTTCGGTGCCGTGGGGTGAGTTACGCAGAGGAAGCCACAGTTGCACCCGATGCACAGTGTCGCCATCGCCTGTATCTGGCTACCCACGACAGGCGGTTATGGGCCATCGATGCACGTAATGGCACACCCTGTGCAGATTTTGGTACAGGCGGTGTGGTAGAGCTTTTTGGTGAGGAGGGCTATGTTCCCGGCGACATCAGCAGTTCATCGGCACCCACGGTTGCCAGCGGCATTGTGGTAGTGGGCTCGGGCATTATCGACTTTTCCCGTTCCACCACACCCCGGGGGACAGTTAACGCATTTAACAGCCGTACCGGAGAGTTGGTGTGGCAGTTCGATCCATTGCAAGGCCATGCCGGTAGCGGTGCCGCGAATGTGTGGGCACCTATCTCGGTGGATGAGGAAAACAGCCTGGTATTTTTACCCACCAGCGCTTCCTCGCCGGATTATTACGGCGTGGATAGGCCCGGAAATAATTTGTATGCGAACAGTATCGTTGCCCTGGATTTAAAAAGTGGTGAATACCGCTGGCACTTTCAGCATGTGCGCCATGATCTGTGGGATTATGATACGCCCGCCCAGCCTATTTTGTTTGAGTGGACCAAAAATGGTGAGTCTGTTCCCGCTCTGGTACAGGTGACCAAACAGAGTTATATCTTTGTTTTTAACCGGCTGACCGGAGAACCCCTGTGGGAAATTACCGAGCAGCCGGTACCGCCCTCGCAGATTGCCGGCGAGCAAGCGTCCCCCACACAGCCTAAGCCGGTTGCGCCACCGCCGTTGATCGATTCTTTCCTGATGCCTGCTGATGCCTGGGGCTTTACCCCCTGGGACAGGGGCCATTGTGCAACGCAAATTGCCGGCTTGAACAACCTGGGTTTGTTTACCCCCACCAGCGAAAAGCTGACCCTGATGTACCCAGGCAGTTTGGGGGGTGCCAACTGGGGCGGTGGTGCACTGGTGGCAGACTCTGGCGTGTTATTGGTGAATATCAACAATGCAGCGTTTACCGGGCAACTGATTCCCACTCCTCCGGGTGATGCGGCCGGGGCTCGAACCGATCACCCGGAAAGCGGTGAGCGTATGCAGGTGACCATGCAGGGTACGCCCTACAATATCGATATCGGTGCGCTGATGTCGCCGCTGGGTATCCCCTGTAATCCACCACCCTGGGGGAAATTAATCGCGGTCGATTTATTCAAGGGAACAATCGATTGGGAAGTTGCGCTGGGCTCTGTGCACGAAATGGGGCCAGTGACAGCACCATTTCATATTACCTGGGGAACGCCTAACCTGGGTGGTGGTGTGGCCACCGGCGGCGGTGTATTTTTTATTGGCGCCACCATGGACAGGCAGATACGCGCCTTTGACGTGGATAATGGCGAGACCTTGTGGAAGTACACACTCCCCAACGATGCCACGGCAACGCCTATGACGTATGTCTATAAAGGGCGCCAGTATGTTGTTATTAATGCCGGTGGCCATTTTATGTTCCAGCGTGGCTATGGTGATTACCTCTACGCCTTCACCCTGCCAGAGTAAGTTTTCATGAAAAAATTCCTCATTGTTATTGTATTACTGGCCGTTGGCATCTGGTTTGGACTGGGTGGTCGTGCGCTAATCGAAGACCCCATGGGCACCCTTGAAGCATTTGCAGTACGCCACGCTGATATTCTGCCACTGGAGCGTATTGGAAATTCTCTGTTCGATAAAAACTGTGCCAGCTGTCATGACAATCCGGCGATGCATGCTCCCACCCGGGAGGCGTTGGCGGGGTTTTCCAGAGAAACGGTCATGATCGCCCTGGAGTTCGGCAAAATGCAACCCATGGCTGCCCACCTCAGCAAGCAGGAACGGGGTTTGATCGCCATGTACCTGGCGGGCACCGACACCCAGAGTTACAACTGGGTGGCAGCGGCGCAATGTCAAAAAGGAGAAGGTGCAACAGAGCAAGGCAGCGATACAGAATTTGTTACCAGTTGGGGGCTGGGTACACAGAACCGGAGGTTTGTCAGCTCCGAACAAGCTGGAATCGACAAAGACAATGTGGGCACGCTGGAACTGGCCTGGAGTTTCGCATTTCCAAAAGTGACCGATATGCGTTCACAGCCGGTTATTATCGGCAATACACTGTACGTGGGTGATAAAGCCAAAAAGTTGTATGCCCTGGATCGAAAGACCGGCTGTATACTGCGGCAGGCAGATTTCCTCACGGGCGTTCGTTCATCCATAACCCTGGCACGTTTGGATAATGGCAGGCAACTGCTCGTCTTCGCCGATTCCCTGGCTACCGTATTTGCTGTAGACCCCGCCACCTTTGATGTCGTCTGGCAGACCCAGGCACGCCTGTTTGATAAGTCTGTTATTACAGGCACCATCAGCTATGCCGATAACCGTTTGTTTGTTCCTGTTTCCTCCTATGAAGTGGCTGTGTCGGGCAGTCCCACTTATGAGTGCTGTAAGTCTCACGGAGGGGTTATTGCCCTGGATGCGCGTGACGGGAAAAAAATGTGGCAGTGGGAGTCTACTGAAGATGCCTCGTTGCAGGGGGTGAATGCAGATGGCCTGGACCAGTACGGTCCTTCGGGTGCGGTTGTGTGGACCACCCCGGCTATCGATACAAAGCGCAAGCGGATTTATTTTGGCACCGGGGAAAACCTTTCCCTGCCGGCCACCGATACCAGCGATTCCATTATTGCGCTGGATATGGAGAGCGGTAAATTGGTCTGGCGCTTCCAGGCAATAGAGGGCGATGTGTGGAATGCCTCCTGTCTGAGTGGCGGGGCAAATTGCCCGGAGAATGCTGGCGGTGATTTTGATTTTGGTGCTTCGGTTATTCTTACCCAGTTGCCCGATGGTTCTGATGTGTTATTGGCGGGGCAGAAGTCCGGTGAAGTGTTTGCACTCAACCCCGACCCTGACAGCCCCAATGGGGAAGTGTTGTGGCGCCATCGAGTCAGCCTCGGTACAACCAATGGAGGTATTCACTGGGGCATGGCAGTATCGGGAGAGAAGCTGATAGTCCCTGTGTCTGACCCCGAGCGTGATCGAGTAGGCTACACACCCAGGCCGGGTCTTTATGCCCTCGATATTGCAAGCGGAGAGATGCTGTGGGAGAAACCAGTTCAGCGTGCCTGCGACTTCGACCCCGCCAAGCGGCCGCTTATCGGTCTGGCGGCAATGCGCGAAGGTGGCAGGCAAACGCTTGCGGAGCAATATCAGTGTTCGTTCTATTACGGATTATCATCTGCCGCAACTGTCACTCCAGAATTGGCCTTCAGTGCGGGCCTTGATGGCCGGATTCGCGCATACGACATCGACAGTGGGGAAATTCTCTGGCAGGTCGAAACCGCCATCCCCTTTGACGCGACCAATGGCATAGAAGGCCATGGGGGCGCTATTGATGTGGCTGGGCAGGTCATCGCTGACGGCTGGCTGTATGTTCTGTCTGGTTACAGTATGTTTGGGCAACTACCGGGAAATATGCTGCTCGCCTATCGGGTAAAAAATAGTACATGAAAGCCAAAGGGCCAGCCGTAAATTTCGAGATAGCGCATATGGACCCTATGGGCCAGGGAGTATCAAGGGACGGCAAGACAGTGACCTTTATTGCCGGTACGCTTCCCGGCGAAACAGGCCGGGCTGTAGTTTACAAAAAAAGTAAAGGTGTTCAGTTTGCAAAGCTGGAGAGTTTGGATGGCACTGCAGATAACCGTTGTGAACCCAGCTGCCCACATTTTCAGGAATGCCCCGGCTGTCACTACCTGCATACAGATTACGCCAGTGAACTGCGATATAAACGGGCGGCACTAGCGCGGCACCTTGCACATTTTTCAATACCCGAAAATTCAATTGAGCTTGTACCTGCACCGCGGCGCCTGGCCTACCGCAACCGGGTACAGTTGCATTACCGGCATAAGTATATTGGCATGCTGGATACGGTAAGCAACCAGGTGGTAGAAATTCCACACTGCCAAATTTTGCAGGAGGAATTACAACCCGCGTTCGATAAGTTGTATGCAGACAAGTCCTGGACACAAGCGCATACCGGCCATGGTCATTGTGAATTATATGTAAGAGATGGCGAAGTCAGTGAGCAGTGGGATGCCGATTATTCCCATGGGGGTTTCTCGCAGGTTTATGATGAAATGAATCTGGAGCTTCAGGAACGTGTGCAAAGGCAGCTGGAAGAATTGTCTGCCAGCAATGTTTTGGATTTATTTTCCGGGCAGGGCAACCTCTCCAATAATTTTTCCACGCGCGGGGGAGAGCGAACGCTGGTGGACAGCTACTGGGGTGGGGGCGACACCCAGGCTCCAGAGAATTTCATCAAACTGGATTTGTATGCTGAGGATGCATTGAAACGGTTTTTTCGCCGCTGCGGTAAAAAGAAGTTTGATACCTTGTTGGTCGACCCACCACGGCGTGGTTTTCCCGACCTGGATAGTTGGGTAAAAAAACTAAAGCCACAACAGCTGCTCTATGTGAGTTGTAACCCGGCCAGCCTGGCCAGGGATTTACGTAGCCTGACCTCAACATATCGGCTTGAAGCGGTACAGTTGCTGGATTTATTTCCGGCAACCTACCATTTTGAGACGCTTGTCGCTCTGCAGCTAAAGGGCAGGTAATGGAGTTTGTGTATACGCTTATCTTTTTTCTGGTGCCCGCCGGGATGCTTTTTCTCGCGCACCATCAGCGCTGGGCACAAAAAGTGGGTGTTATTCTACTTTGCTATATTGGCGGGCTACTGGTGGGTAACAGTGGGTTGATTCCCGGGGCTATGGCTGGCGTTCAGCAGTCTGTATCGGACATAGCGGTGGCCCTGGCCCTCCCCATGCTGCTTTTCACCCTGGACATTCGCCAGTGGAGCAAGATGGCTGGCAAGGCAATTTTGTCCATGTTATTTGCCACTACATCGGTGGTGTGCATAGCGACGCTATTGTTCTACCTGATTCCGGGGGAAAGTGTTGAGGGTCGCAGCCAATTGGCGGCCATGGCTGTGGGTACCTATACCGGCGGCACGCCGAACCTGGCGGCTATCAAGGCTGCGCTGGAAATACCCAATAGCCAATACCTGATGTTTCACTCACTGGATACAATACTGGGTGGCTTCTACATTTTATTCATGCTGACGCTGGGAATTCCCCTGTTCCGTTTTTTTCTCGACAAGCCAGCGGCGATGAAAGAGATTGAATATACCCAGGCTCATTCCTTTGATGAGGAAAACTACACATCCTTATTAAAAAAAGAAAACCTGCCGCAGCTGTTAAAAATAGCACTACTCAGTGTGCTGGTTCTCGCTGCTTCGACGGGGCTTGCAGAATTGGCTTCCTCCGTATTTTCACTGGAACGTACCTCGGCAATCACCATAATATTGTTGACCGTAATAAGTATGGCACTGTCTTTTAGCGAACGTGTACGAAGCCTGCAACTGTCATACAAGACGGGCATGTATTTGATTTATGTGTTTTGCTTTGCCGTGGCAACCATTGCCAGTGTTGATGATCTTGCCCAGATGGGCTTGAGCGTTACCTTGTTTGTGGTTGGTACGATTACGGGAAGTCTCTTGCTGCACGCAATACTGTGTAAACTATTCGGTGTGGACAGTGACACTTTTATGGTGACGTCTTTTTCGGCAATATGCAGCCCGCCCCTGGTGCCTCTGTTGGTAAAGGCCATGGGGAACCCGGGCATTCTACTGTCGGGAATGACCACAGGAATTATTGGCTATGCCCTGGGCAATTACCTGGGGATTAGTCTCGCTCTCTTTTTACAAGGCTGAGGATTTTATATGGATAAGCCACTGCATAAGCCCATGCCAGATATCGGGCAGAGCGGCCCGGAAGTTGTCCGGCAACTGGATGCCTTCAAAGAGCACGATCCAAATTACAAAGACGGCCGTGTGTGGAGTCTCGTCTATTATCTGGACGAAGACCACTCGGCCTTTTTGAAGGAGTCCTACCACAAGTTTGCCTGCGAAAACGGGCTCAACCCCACAGCATTCAAGAGCCTCAAGCGCTTTGAAACCGAGATCATAAGCGCTACCGCCGATATTTTGAATGGCACAGAAAACGTGTGTGGTGTGGTGACTTCCGGCGGTACAGAAAGTTGTTTAATGGCGGTTAAAACCTATCGAGATCTGGCGGCAGACAAGCGCCGGGTTAAATATCCAGAAATGATTATTCCCGAGACGGCCCACGTTGCCTGGTTTAAGGCCTCGGAATATTTTGGCGTAAAAATTCGCCTGGTTCCCCTGTTGGAAGACCTCACGCCCAACCTGAAAAAACTCAAGCGTATGATCAACCGTAACACGGTGATGATTTTGGGCAGCGCACCGGAGTATCCACACGGTACTATCGACCCCATTGCCGCCATGGGTGAGCTTGCCCAGAAGCATAAAATTCCGCTGCATGTGGATGCCTGTGTGGGTGGTTTTATTCTTCCTTTCATGGAGATGAACGGTGAGGAGTTGCCTCTTTGGGACTACCGTGTACCGGGCGTGACGTCTATTTCCGCCGATATCCACAAATTTGGTTACGCTGCCAAGGGGGCTTCGACCATCACCTACCGAAATCTGGACTACCTGAAATACCAGATGTTTGTCTATCAGGACTGGCCCGGCGGTGTGTTTGCCTCTTCAGCATTATTGGGGACACGGCCCGGTGGTGCCTACGCCGCGGCCTGGGGTGTATTACAGTATTTTGGCAAAGCGGGTTACCGCACGTTGGCGAGGGATACCATAGAAGCGGTAAAACGACTGAAAGCGGGTGTGGAAAAAATTCCCGAGCTCGAGGTAATGGGCAAGCCTGTGGGGCCGTTGTTTGCCTATAAATCCATCAGCCCGGATGTGAATATCTTTGCGGTGGGAGACCAGATGGATGCCATGGGCTGGCAGGTAAACCGAAACCAGTTTCCCTCGGGGCTGCATGCCATGGTAACCGCACAGCATTTGAAGGTAGTTGACCAGTACCTTGCTGACCTGAATACGGCAGTTGAGACGGTTAAGGCCAACCCGGAATTGGCGGGGCAGGGTGGTGCCGCCACTTATGGCATGCTGGCCCATGTTCCTCTACGCGGTATGGTGAAAAAGAAGGTGCTGGAAATGTATGCCGAACAGTATCGGGCCGGGGGCAGTGAGTTGGATTTATCGGCTGAGTCCGGTTCTACGGGTGCAGGCCTGGTGGATAAAATTCTGGCCTGGTGGGTGGCACGGCAGACGCGAAAGAGTTCTGGTGGCTAATCTGACGCGCTGTCCAGTGACTCAGCTCTTGTCTTTTTGCGCCTTGGCTTCCATACGCTTTAGCATAATTTTAGCCATGGGTCTGGCAATATAGCTCAGTAATTTGATCTTCAGGCTGGTGGGGGGTGTATTTTGAGAAGAGCCAAAGCGCTGTAGGTCGAGCTCTTTGCGAATATCCACGCTCATCGCCGCACTGCGTGTATCCAGTGGAATGCCGGTGCTGTCGGCAATACGCACCATGCGCTGAAAATTGGCAGCCACAGCGGCGGCATCTACCAACACTTCCGGCCCCGCTTCATCCAGTAGTTTTGCACGGGCATCTGCCAGGTTTTTCTCATCGCGCAGGGCGAAGGTTTCGGCAAATTTCATCAGTACTTTGGCGTGGGCAACATCGCCCTCGGTAGCGGCTTCGTCACCGTTAATCATCTGCAGATTGACAGTGGCATCGGAAAGTTCGGCACTCAGACTGAGCATCGAGGCATGTGAGGTAGTTCAGTAAAAGCACTCGTTGATGGACGAGACCCTCCCTGCCACCAATTCTATCTGCATGCGATTTATGGCCCGGCCATTGGGGCCACTGAAATTCATCATTGCCTCGCCGGAAAGATACTGCTCATCTGCTATACCCATCCACTCGCGTACGGCGCTGGGCACCAGGCTGAGGGCCCGCAGTACGTTTGCGGTTTTTGCCGGCTCCCACAGGTCGGCCTCATCGTCCACCGCGCCTTCGGGCGGTATCATGGCAACATAAGCGGTATGGTGTTCTGTAAGTGCGGGGCGGTAATGATCGGGTTTGCCTGTTATCGGCTCTGGCAAAGGCTCAAGCGGCAAACCCAGAGCGCGGTGAAATTCGTCAATGCTAAATACATTCACCACAATGCCAACCAGTTCTACATACTGCTCTTCACTAAAGCCGAGTTTGGTGTTGTCATTAATATAATTTTTGGTAATACGGGATTGATCGGTGACCACGCGATGGACGGCATCTACCACTTCATCGCTTAGTACATCACCTTTAAGGTGCTCGCCCTGCAGTGTATAGGGTGACAACGCATTTTTACGCTGCTCACAAAAGGGGCAGTTCAGGGCGTTGCGAACCTCACAGGCAATGGCCACGCGCTGTGTACCGTTAAACCAATTGCCCGGTGCCGCCAGCGCTTGCCAGTACACCTTGTGGGCGTTGGCCAGGCCCTGTCGGATTGGGAAGGGGCTGCTACCGTAGGTTGAGTCGTAATGCGCCATTCGTGAGCTCTATGTGCGTTGGGGCTGAAAGTTGCATCTGTTGTTAGCAACCGTCACCATACCTATATGACAAATAATACGCAATCCTCGGGCGGTGATATCTACAGGCAGTTGCCCGGTATCGACACTCTCTTAAAGCGGTCATCCGAGTTGCTTGGACGCTGGGGGCATAAGCAGGTTTCAAATGCATTTCGACGGGAGCTGGATTCTCTGCGGCTAGGCCTGCAAAACGGAGAAAATGTTGGCATAGAGATCGACAGTATCAAGTCTGCCGTGGTTGCAAAGCTGGAGGAGGCCAACAGACCCAGCCTTCGGCCCGTACTAAACCTGACCGGCACCGTGCTGCACACAAATTTGGGAAGGGCCAGCCTGCCAAAAAAGGCAGTTGAGGCAGTGGTTGCAGCGGCCACTCAGCCATCGAACCTGGAATTCAATCTGGAAACCGGAAAGCGCGGTGATCGCGAGAGCCATATAGAGGCATTGATCTGCGAACTTACCGGTGCAGAAGCGGCCACGGCGGTTAATAACAATGCCGCCGCTGTGTTACTGGTGCTTAATACTCTGGCCCTGGCTAAAGAGGTACCTGTCTCTCGGGGAGAGTTAGTGGAGATTGGCGGGTCCTTCCGTATTCCCGAGGTCATGCAGCGCTCCGGTTGTACCTTGGTGGAAGTGGGTGCAACCAATCGTACTCACCTACGGGACTATAAGGCGGCAATAAATTCCAACACTGCGTTGCTCATGAAAGTACACACCAGCAACTATCGAATTGAAGGTTTTACCACAGCGGTAGCTGAGACTGAGCTCGCCGGGCTTGCCAGTGCACATCGGTTGCCATTCGTTATCGATTTGGGCAGCGGCAGCCTGGTAGATTTCTCTGCTCTGGGCTTACCCAATGAGCCGACTGTTGCCGATGCCATCTCCGGCGGAGCAGACATTGTTACCTTTAGCGGTGACAAGCTACTGGGTGGTCCCCAGGCGGGTGTGATCGCGGGCAGGCGGGATTTGATCGAGCAGATAAAGCAAAACCCCTTAAAGCGTGCATTGCGATTGGATAAAATGACGCTTGCAGCCCTGGCGTCGGTTCTCGGGCTATACCGAAATCCAGATACTCTGGTACAAAATATTCCCGCATTGAGGCAGCTAACACGCTCTGTTGATGTGTTGGAGCAGCAGGCGAACAGGCTGCTGACTCCTCTTCAGGAAACCTTGACGCCCGAATACACGGTGCAAGTGGCAAAGGGTTTTAGCCAGATTGGCAGCGGTGCCATGCCGGAAGAAAGCATTCCCACGTTGTGCTTGCACATTAAGCCCACGCTTGAGGGCGATGCGAGATTGCGTGCGCTGGCAAAGGCCTTCAGGGTGCTGCCTCTGCCAGTACTTGGCCGTATTAATAATGGCGCCCTGATTTTTGATCTTCGCTGCCTTGAGGACGAGAGCGTGTTTCTCAATCAATTACCGGCGTTAGGAGCCGCGCTAACTTGATTGTTGCCACTGCGGGCCATGTAGATCACGGCAAGACCTCGTTGATCAAGCGCCTCACCGGAGTAGACACCGACCGCTTGGCCGAAGAGAAACGTCGCGGGCTGACAATTGACCTGGGTTTTGCCTACCGCCAGATTAATGACGAAGTGACCCTGGGCTTTATCGATGTGCCCGGACACAGCCGCTTTATCAATACAATGATAGCGGGTGTGTGTGGTATAGACTTGGGTATGCTGATAGTAGCTGCAGACGATGGACCTATGCCACAGACTCTGGAGCATCTGGATGTGATGCGGCTACTTGGCATTTCCGAGTTTGTCCTGATAGTAAGCAAGATAGACAGAGTAAATTCAGAACGCGTAGAGGAAGTGGTTCGGGAATTACAAGCGTTGTTGCCAGACACTGCCCCCCCAGTTTTTCGTCTATCTAATACAAGTGGGCAGGGTATCTCTGAGTTGCAAGCTTGGTTGAATGATCGCGCTTTGGCTTTCAAGGCGCGCAGCACACATGGAAACTTTCGTTTAGCCGTAGACCGGGCATTTCAGATAAAGGGAGTTGGGCTTGTAGTTACCGGTACTGCAATGTCGGGTATTGTTGCTCCAGGCGATGAGCTGGAACTCTTGCCACAAGGCACAAAAGTTCGTGTGCGCTCGCTGAGGGTTCAGGATTGTGAGGCATCCCAAGGGCAGGTGGGGGATCGCTGTGCTTTGAATATTGTGGGTGCACAGGACATTCATCGGGGAGACTCCCTGGCCACTATTGATAGCCTGCACTGCGGCAGGCATCTGGATACTCGCGTGCATCTCCTGCAGAGAGCGCCCTACGCACTTAAGCACCTGTCGTGGGTAAAAATATACATAGGCACGCGACGACTGGCTTGTCGACTATATTTTATTAATCGCATTGAAAATAAACCGCTTGCCCCTGGGGGGGACGCCTTGGCGCAACTTATTCTTAGCGGCCCGGTTGGCAGTTGCGCAGGTGACAGGTTTATTATAAGGGATGACAGTGAGAGTATTACGCTGGGCGGGGGTATCGTGCTGGATTCGTCTGCCCCCCAAAGTGGCAAGTCTCGGCAGCACCGATTGGATTATCTTGCGGCCATGGAGCTGCCCTCGCCGGACAAACGGCTTATGGGGTTATTGAAACCGGGCTCCCCTGTGCTGGATGTAAATCATCTGACCAGGAGCTGGAATATAAGGGCGGATGAGTTGGAGAGGTTGTTTGCAGCGTCTGAAAGCGTTCGATTCCAGGCCGGCGGCGAAGAGTTTGCCCTGGCTAAAGAAGATTGGGCCGCTGCGCAGGAACGTGTAGTTTTACTCGTCAACGACTTTCACAAGAAGAATCCACAGAAGCCTGGGGTTGGTCTGCTGGAACTACAGCGGTCTTTCCCGAGCCCGGATGACGACTCTGGCAGGAAGGCCCTGTTCAAAGCAGTGGTAAGTGCGTTGGTACGTTTTGGCAGTCTCTGCCTGGAAGGTGGGCAGATAAAATCTGCACATTACAAGCCGCTGCTGTCTGTGGAGGAGAAAGCCGGATGGATCAAAATAGAGGAGGTGCTGGAGCAGCGGGGCATGGTAATTCCCCTGTTAACAGAAGTTACTTTGTCTTCCGGCCTGTCACTAGAGCAGGCGCGCGCCGCCGTTCAGGCAGCAGCCAGACTAAATCTGGTACATAAGCTTAACGACAATCGCTATGGCCTGCCCAAAACTTTATTGAAGCATATGCAGTTAGTTGCCGAACTGGGACAAGGCGAGGAAGGCATCACAGTGATTAGTTACAAAAATCGAATTGGAACCGGAAGAAAGCTGGCAATTGAAATTCTCGAATATTTCGATACGACAGGCTTTACCCAGCGCCGGGGTGATAGGCGCATAGTCATTTCCAATGTGCATTTGTCCGTTCTTTCTGATTAAGTACCCCTTAATGGATTTATACAGTGGAGATGATTCAAGCAGATGATAGTATTCGTCTATACCAGTATTCCAGATGAACTGGACAAGCTTGAGCGGACGTTGCTGAAGATTTTTCGAGTGAGAGTATAACTGTGCGAATGTATGATCAGTCCTTTGGTGCATCGATTCACTCCAGAGGCCGAAAGTCAATTTACACAAATTCCGAGTTGTTCACAGAGAGCAAAAGTGCACTTGTGCTAAATTTTGAAAAAAATGAAGGCTATAGGCGATACCAGTATGCGAGCGATGCAGTGTTGGAGGGAAAGCCGGTGCAGAGTATTAAAATATCATCGCAGGGAGTCAGCTACAACGATATGCGTAAATACCTCTTAAGTATCGGTTTCAGTATTGTATCGATTGATCTGGATCTAAACGGAAGACTCATGACTGCAGTCTTGCTTTCCTGGGCTCCCTCGGGTTTATCATCACCATGAGACCAGCCATGCTACGGCCTTTAAATCGTACAACACCAGGTATTATGAAATTATCTTTGTGTATATCAATGGGGCTGGCCAGCTTTTTTATTGCCTCGAGCCATACCTATTCGGAAGTGATTACGGCAGAGGCTGAACTTCTGGCTGTCAGCCATATTCCCCCAATGCGCAATATCGACCCGGAGACCTATGAGGGTGTGGC
>JAUVBI010000185.1 GCA_030591305.1 Pseudomonadota bacterium | reverse complement strand
TTTGGGTTTAGCTTTTGTCTTTGCGGTGGTGGTTGGCGTTTTCTCTTCGGGCTGCCCCAGAGTTTTTAGAAACATATTGCGTACTTCACGAACATGGTCACTGATTGTCTCGCGCGTCCAGCTACTGGTATCTACCGGTGGCAGCACCTCTACATAGACTGTGGCGGGACGATAGACAAAGTCGCCCTTGGGTGCGACGTCCCCGGCATTGCGAATAACAATAGGCACAATTGGAACCCCGGCTTGTATGGCGAGGTGGAAAGCGCCTTTTTTGAACGTCGTGAGTTTGGGGGATATTGTGCGGGTACCCTCGGGTGCCAACACTACAGACTTGCCTTCCTTTTTCATGACATCAACAAGTGGCTGCATCGCTTTGATGGCACTTTTGGCATCACCCCGGTCTATCATAACGACGCCACCCAATTCCAACACCTTGCCAATGATGGGCATTTTTTTAATTTCTTTTTTGCCTACCCCTGCGATGTCCCGGCGCAGTAGCTGGGCACAGATCACTACATCTGCCTTACTCTGGTGATTAAACACGAACACGGCCGGCCGTTGCTCCCACAGGTGTTCTTCACCTTTAACTTTCAGGTTCAGACCAATTAGAGCACCGGCTGTGTCGGCAAACAGGGAGAATGAAAAATTTTGCGATGCCCGGCGGGAACCGGTCAGGGCCAGGATGGGTAGACCGGCGGCAAAACTGGTGACCAGGCTGGCTGTGGCTGCAACAGAACGAACAAATTGAGCCACAGTGGGCCGTCCCCGGCTGCCGAAATAGGCAACAGGCCAACCATTATGCGCCGCGATTCTCTCGAGTTTGGAGTTTGGATTAAGGACTTTTGGATGGCCTACTCTTTCCAGTAACTGCAAGTCGTCGTGGCTGTCGGAATAGAAGAAGCTGTTATCGAGGTCCGCGTTATATTTCTCGGCCAGGTCTTCGGCGGCAGTAACTTTGCCCTCGCCAAAGCAGGTGGGTCGAACCACGCCCCCGGTAAACCTCCCGTCCTCAACTTCAAGATAGGTACACAAAACGTTATTGATACCGAGGTCTCTGGCCGCGGGTTCAACCTGGTAGGGCGTGGCGGAAGATATAACGGCCAGGGTGTGGCCCTTTGCCAGGTGGGCATCTACGAGGGCACGCGATTCGGGATAGATAAGCCGGGCAATCTGCTCGATGTAGAGTTGCTCCCCGAGATCTGTGTACGTCTGCTCCTCGGTGCCTTTCATGAACTGGGCGTTAACCACCATCATTGCAGAGAAACCGAGATTACCCAGGCCGAAATTGGTCATGGCCGTCATCAAATCAAAAAAATCGCTCGCGGAAAGGTCCCCTCGCTTGAGCTGCTCTTTGATAAAAACAACTGCGGAATAGCCGGCGATAATAGTGCCGTCAAAATCAAATATAGCCGCTACTTGTGGGCCGTCTGCCGATGCTTCTATGTCGCTGAGTAATTGCTCTATGCTTGCCATGTTGCCCCCTGTTTGGTAGAGGGAAGCATAGCGCATTCCAGAGCCATTGGCGCATGGGTGATAGAAAAAAGGGATGGGTGACGAGGGCCAATGAAAAACGCTGTCGCAAATTAGTTGCGACAGCGCTGAAGGGGCAAAGCTTTTTATTCCAGACTTTGACCTAGTACTGGATCTCCGGCCCGCAACCGTGTCTCCTCCCCAGATCACAAACATCTCTGACAGAATGTTTGTATAGCCTCCCCAAGTGTGTGGTGGGCCTTCAGTTCGCACTTTATATTCTTACTTGTACGATCTACCACCACGCCTCAGTATAGAGGGTGGACTGAAGAGGGCAAGAAATAACTATATGATATTTTGTTATGTCATAACATAACCTATAGTTATATCTAGTTCAAAAATAGGAGAGTTAGCATGAAGAGAAGACAGTTTTTGCAGGGGGCGACGGCTGCAGTGACCGTTCCCCTACTGGGTGCCTGTGCCGGGGATGGCTCGGTAGTCACCATTGACCACAGCTATCCGGTGAGTCAATTTGGCCCACAATCGACCGCTGAAGATGTCACTCAGGGTATGGATTTAGAGGGTGTGACAGCCGTGGTCACCGGTTGCAACTCCGGTCTGGGTTACGAGAGTATGCGCGTGCTGGCGCTGCGTGGGGCGCACGTTATCGGAACCGGTCGCACTCTGGAGAAAGCCAGCAAGGCCTGTGACAGTGTCGCAGGGTCGACTACCCCTGTCGCTCTGGAGTTGTCCAGCTTTCAGTCCGCCGTGGATTGTGCCGACACCATTGACAGCTTGGGGCTCTCGCCCGATATCCTGATTTGCAACGCCGGCATCAATACCTTCGGCGAGTTGGAGTTGGTAAATGGTATTGAGAAGATATTTACAGTGAATTTTCTCGGTCACTTCGTATTGGTTAATCGACTATTACCTCTTATGATGCGGGCTAAGTCGGCCAGGGTTGTTCACGTGGGAAGCCGATCTGCCTACATGCAGGCACCACAGGTGGGCATTGATTTTGATAATCTGCGGGGTGAAAAACCCTTTGATTCTCAGGAAGCCTATGGCCGGTCCAAGCTTGCCAATGCGCTGTTCTCCCTTGAGTTATCCGAACGTCTTAAAGGCTCAGGCGTGACGTCGAATGTGATACACCCGGGGTTGGTAAAAACTAATATTGCACGCACCGCACCGGCGGTTTTGCGCACTGCCTTCGAATGGTTTGGCGGGCTTATTGCAAAAACACCGCAAGAGGGTGCTGCCACCCAGATTTACGTGGCCACCAATCCTGCTCTTGAGGGGGTTAGTGGAGCCTATTTCGAGGACTGCAATGCAGTGACCGTGAGTGGCGATAACCACGTGTTTGATAAACCGATGGCGGCCCGGTTATGGGCCACTGCCGAGGAGATGACCCAGGGCTACCTCATCTAAAATATTTCGTTGCATACAGAGAAGGAATGGAACCTGAAGCACGGTAATATGAACACTATATCCGGGTGTGGGGTCTGACGTATACTTGTCCGTGTAATCTGAATTGGAATTGTTTAATGTTTTTGGGCAGATCATTGCTTATTGCACTCGCACTACTGGCTTACTTGGGCCAGTCGTTGGCCTATGCCGGGCCCGCCTGTGATGCAATGGACGATTTTGGTACGGGTATGCAACATGCTGCGATGATGGACTCAGAGCATATGCATCATGATATGGCCGCACCGCCCCCGGTGGCCGAGCACAGCGACAACTGTTGTGACACGCAATGTCAATGCGTGGGCGAAGGTTGCCATTCCCCAGTTCCCGCCATTGCCTCAGGCAGCGAGGCGCAAGTCTTCAGTGCTACTGCGCGCAGTGAGCAGCAAGTTCTCAGAACAATCAGTACCTCCTTCTACCTGTATAAACCCCCGATTCTTAGCTAACACTTCGAAAGAAGTTGTCCTCCTCGTTCTCTACGTTTTTTCAAATGTAAGTTGAGGTTCGTCCCGGTTCGCCGGGAATTAAGAAAGCCCAGCATAGTGATGATGGGCAAGGGAGTTTTCAGCTCATGATACAAAAACATGCCTGTATGGTGTTGTTATTCTCAATGGCTTTTTTCCAGGCGGCCCACTCGCAGGGCGCCGCTGATGCGCTCACTTTGCAATCGGCGCTGTCCACCGCGATTGCCAATGATCCCTGGTTACTGGGTAGTCGGCACAACCAGGACTCCATGGATGCGCTCAGTACAGCTGCAGCTACCTTGCCGGACCCTCGGGTCTCACTTGGCTTTGCCAATATCCCCACGGACACCTTTGCTTTTGATCAGGAGGCGATGAGTCAGTTTAAGGTGGGGCTGACTCAGATGTTTCCCAGGGGAGACACCCGGGCGTTGCAGCAAAAGCAACTTGCCATCGAGAGTAAAAAATTCCCCTTTGAGCGGCAGAATCGTATTGCCAGGGTAACCGCTACCGTGAGTGAGCTCTGGTTGGATGCCTATAGATCTCGTGCTACCAGCGAGCTTATTCAGTCCAATCGCTGGCTATTTGAGCAGCTGGTCGACGTTGCGACAGTAAGTTATTCCTCCGCTATAGGTCGCAGCAGGCAGCAGGATGTGATCCGTGCACAACTGGAGCTGATCCGGATTGAGGATCGATTGCTGGTGTTGCAACAACATTTTGAAATGGACAGTGAGCGCCTGCGTGAATGGTTGGCACATGACCTGCGGCAGCGGTCTGCTCCTCTGTTGTTACCCCAAAATTTGCCGATGCTGCAATTACAAAACAGCCAGTTTTTGCCAGTTTCCATAGTTTTGGAGTCCCTCAACCAGGAACAACTACTTCAACATCCGGCCGTGTTGGCCCTGCAGCAACAAATTGAGTCTGCCAGTACAGGTGTTTCACTGGCCAAGCAGAAATACAAACCCGAATGGGGGGTCAGTGCAAGCTATGGTTACCGGGAAGATGACCCTGCATCCGGCCGCGATCGAGCAGATTTTTTCTCACTGGGGGTGTCCTTCGACTTGCCTGTGTTTACCGCCAACCGGCAGGATAAGGAAGTGCGCTCAGCGGTTTCAAAAGCCGAGGTTGTTCGCACCCGGAAATGGCTGCTGCTGCGACAACTGGCTGCCGGTATGGAAACTGCCAGGGCAAAACTCCTGCGCCTTGAGTCCCGGCAGGAACTGTATGACACGCAGCTGTTGCCGCAAATACGGGAGCAGGCCGATGCCTCTCTGTCGGCCTATACCAATGACGATGGAGATTTTTCTGAGGTTGTGCGAGCACGTATTGCCCAGCTCAATACAGAAATAGAAGCCCTGGCTATTGCGGTGGAGAAGCAGAAAACAATTGCCAGGTTGAACTATTATCTCGCCCGGGGAGATGTCGGCGCTGGTGAGCCCGGCACCGTTTCACTGGCACAGCAACGCAACTTCAGCGGGGCGAAGCAATGAATACTAAACTTTCCAATCTATCTGTCTTGCTGGTGGGCATCGTCATCGGCTGTGCGGCGACGTATACGGCACTATTTTCTGGTCAGGCGGGTAACGAGCCGACAGTAGCTGCCGATAAACCGGCGCAGCCCATATACTGGGTGGCCCCCATGGATCCCAATTACAAACGGGATAAGCCCGGCAAGTCTCCAATGGGTATGGATCTGGTTCCAGTGTATGCAGATTCTTCGGAGAAGCCGGGAACCATCCGCATCAACCCGGATGTGGTGAATAACCTGGGCGTCAAAACATACAAGGCGGCTATGGAAGTCTGGCACTCGGACATTTCAACGGTGGGGTATGTTCAATACGATGCGGACAAACTGGTTCATATTCACCCCAGGGTGGAGGGTTGGATTGAAACCTTGTATGTGACTGCAGAGGGTGATCCTGTTGAAAAAGGCCAGGCTCTGTATGAAATTTATTCACCCGCTCTGGTGAATGCTCAAAATGAATTGCTGCTGGCCCTGGATAGACAAAACCGCAAACTGATTACCGCGGCCAGGGAGCGTCTGGCCGCTTTGCAACTTCCCACCGATGCCGTAGAGCAGCTGGAGAAAACAAGAGTTGTTCAACAGGCAGTCACATTCTATGCGCCCCAACAGGGTGTTGTGGATAATCTCAATGTGCGTGCCGGCTTCTACGTTAAGCCGGGCACAAGAATAATGTCCATTGGCAGTCTGTCGGAGGTCTGGGTGGAAGCTGAGGTGTTTGAAAGGCAGCTGCCCCTGTTAGCAGAGGGCGCGCCGGTAGAAATGAAGCTGGATTATCTTCCGGGTAAAGTCTGGTCGGGAAAGGTGGATTATATTTACCCCAGCCTGGATGAAAAAACCCGGACGGTGAAAGTGCGTTTGCGCTTCTCCAATGAAGATCGCCAACTGCGACCCAATATGTTTGCCCAGGTTTCCATTGCCAGTGTCAGCTCCGGGAAAACGTTGATCGTTCCCAGTGACGCCGTTATTCGAACCGGGAAAACAGACCGCGTGGTGTTGGCTTTGGGAGGCGGGCGTTTCAGGTCGCAGCATGTTTCCATTGGCCGGGTGAGTGGTTCCAACACAGAAATACTATCGGGCTTGAATGCCGGTGATAGCGTGGTAACGTCCGCACAATTTCTGCTGGATTCAGAATCCAGTAAGTCCGCAGACTTTGAGCGTATGGATCACAAGTCCCGGGGGCATGAAGGCGCTATGGAGATGACGCAATGATTGAATTCATCATTCGCCAGTCTATTATCCATCGGGGCTTTGTGCTGTTGGGGATGTTTTTTATTATTGCTGTAGGCCTGTTTTCGTTAAAAAATATGCCGGTGGATGCAATACCCGACCTGTCGGACGTGCAGGTAATTATAAAGACCTCCTATCCCGGGCAGGCTCCACAGGTGGTGGAAGATCAGGTGACCTACCCCCTGACCACGACGATGTTGTCGGTGCCCGGCGCGGTGACCGTGCGTGGTTTTTCTT
>JAUVBI010000147.1 GCA_030591305.1 Pseudomonadota bacterium | reverse complement strand
CTCAAGCAGATTTAGCGCCTTTCTGGCGTCACCGTCAGCCTGCTGGGCTATTTGGCTTAGACTTTCGGGAGCAATATCCAGGCCTGGCCCCAGGTCGAGCATGCCGCGTTGCAGCACACTCTGTAACTCCTCCGGCTCCAGCGGCCGCATTTTGTATACGCGGGAGCGTGACAGCAAGGCATTATTCAATTCAAAAGATGGGTTTTCAGTGGTGGCGCCTATAAAGATAAGTGTGCCATCTTCAACATAGGGTAAAAATGCGTCCTGCTGGGACTTATTGAAACGGTGCACCTCATCCACAAACAGTATCGTGTCCCGCTGTTGGACTTTATGTTGCCTGGCCTGTTCCACGGCAGAACGTATTTCCTTTACCCCGGAAAGAACGGCTGATATCTGGATGAAATGGGCGCTGGCACTCTCAGCGATAATACGTGCCAGCGTTGTCTTTCCAACCCCGGGTGGCCCCCAGAAAATCATCGAGTGAAGTTGTTGGCGTTCTATGGCTTTGCGCAGCGGCTTACCCGGGCCAAGTATATGTTGCTGTCCGGCATAATCATCGAGGCTTGTCGGCCTCAGTCGGGCAGCCAGGGGCTGGTAGCCCAGCTCGGCACTGCCGCTAAACAGGTCATTGCTCATAGTAAAACAGGTCTACCCCGTCGGGTGGGATAAACGCAAAATTTCCTGCGGACAGATCGGGACTGGTGACGTCTTCAAAATGAATCACCACGTGTTGATTCAGCGCATCGATGATTTCCATTACTGACAGCACGCCCTCCTCCAATGTCAGTGACAGGCGGGAGAACGCCTGGCTGTTATCGCCGGCCTGTGGATTTGGCGTGAGCGTAAAAACACCGTGGTCAGATTTGCTGACTGAAAAGTTTGAGCGCAGTAATTCCTCTTCGCCCCCCAGAATTTGCAGCGGTGAAGCCGCGCCAGAATTTTTGACCGGCCTGCGCGTTACCGTTTCGAGGTCTAAATCGTGGTGCCAGATAAACTCGGGCGTCGCAATGATCAACTGACTGTCGGGGGACTCAATCTTCCATGAAAAATATCCAGGTCGCAGCATGGCAAAACTGCCACTGGATTCGCCCAGTAATACATCGTTGCTATCGTACTGTTGCTGTATGAAGCGGCCCTGCAAGCTTTTTGTTTGATCCAGAATGTGAATTAACTCGTCGGTGGCGGCGAGTGTGCTGTCGCCCTGGGCGACGACCAGTGAAGAAACAAATACAGAAACTACAAGCAGCGGGCCACGCAGGGTGCGCCACCGAAAACATAAAGCCATTAACTAATCCTCTATAGGGGGCGGTGCCAGTACTTCGCGCTGGCCGTTGGTGGCCATCTCCGTCACCACGCCGGCCGCTTCCATAGCCTCTATCAGCCGGGCAGCGCGGTTGTAGCCAATACGCAACTTGCGTTGCACCGAGGAGATGGATGCACGGCGACTCTGGGTAACACAGTGAACCGCCTGGTCATAGAGGGCATCGGTTTCTTCCCCCCCCCCGGCAGCGCCCGCTTGCAATTCACCTGCTGTTACGGGCGTGGCACTGCCCTCATCCAATAAGCCGTCTATGTAAAGAGGTTTGCCTCGCCGCTTCCAGTCGGCCACTACCCGGTGCACTTCTTCATCGGAACAGAAGGCGCCGTGTACCCTGGTGGGTATGCCGCTACCCGGAGGCATGTACAGCATGTCGCCGTGTCCCAACAACTGTTCGGCACCACCCTGATCAAGAATGGTGCGCGAATCGATTTTGGAAGACACCTGAAACGCAATGCGCGTCGGGATATTGGCCTTGATCAGACCGGTAATAACGTCGACTGAGGGGCGCTGGGTGGCCAGTAACAGGTGGATTCCCGCCGCTCGTGCCTTTTGTGCAATCCTGGCAATAAGCTCCTCTACTTTCTTGCCGACGATCATCATCATGTCGGCAAACTCGTCAATAACAACAACGATGGCGGGCAGTTTTTCCAGGTCTGGTGCGGTTTGAACCTCGTCTGTCTCGGCAAAAATGGGATCTGCTTTCCACAGGGGGTCTGACAGCGGTGCGCCTGCCTTGATTGCATCCTCTACCTTGCGGTTGTAGCCCGCCAGGTTGCGCACACCCAGGGACGCCATAAGCTTATAGCGCCGCTCCATTTCAGCTACACACCAGCGCAGGCCGTTGGCCGCATCTTTCATATCGGTAATAACCGGCGTCAGGAGGTGGGGAATGCCGTCGTAAACTGACAGTTCCAACATTTTAGGGTCGACCAGAATTAAGCGAACTTCAGCCGGCCCGGCCTTGTATAGCAGGCTTAGTATCATGGCATTCACACCCACGGACTTACCGGAACCGGTTGTACCGGCAACCAGTAAGTGGGGCATCTTGGCCAAGTCAGCGACCACCGGTTGGCCCGAGATATCGTGCCCCAGGGCCAGGGTTAGAACCGACTTGGACTGTTCGAAGGTGCGGGAGGAAAGTACATCCCTGAAGTTGACGATCTCCCTGTGCTCATTGGGTATCTCAATACCAACCACCGATTTCCCGGGAATAACTTCAACGACGCGCACACTGATAACCGCCAGGGAGCGAGCCAGGTCCTTGGCCAGATTGCTAATGCGCGAGACCTTGATGCCCGGCGCCGGTTGAATTTCGAAGCGGGTAATCACCGGCCCGGGATAGACCGCTACAACTTCTGCGCTGATGCCAAAGTCAGCCAGCTTGAGTTCCAGAAGCTTGGACATAGCTTCCAGTGCTTCCTTTGAATAGCCCTTGCCGTGGTCTTCTTCAGCTGGGTCCAGCAAGTCAAAATGTGGTAACTCGCCACTGACGGGCGCATCGAACAACGGTTGTTGACGCTCCTTCTCAACCCGTTCACTTTTCGGCGGGGTTTGTTTCAAAGACTTTATTTTAGGGGGTTTACGCTTCTTTTCTTTTTCAACATGCTGGTTAATAACAACTTTGCGGGCCTCCTGGGCTTTGTCCCGTTCGCGCTTCTCACGGCGCGTACTGACAAAATTCAGTAACCACTGACGACTGCCGGTGGCGAGCGACATACTCCAGAACCCGATTCGCTCCATTAACTTCAACCAGCTCAAGTCGGTAAAGATAGTCATGCCAAAAAGAAACACCGAAAGTAGAATCAGGCGGCTACCCACTTTGCTAAAGGCGGCGGTGAAGGCATCGCCTATGGCGTGCCCTAGAATGCCCCCTGCTCCCTGGGGCAAGCCGGAGTTGCCCTGGTCGTTCATTGCCGCCAGAGTGGTGCCAGCAATCATCACCAGAATCAGGCCCAGCGCACGAATGCCAAACATCAGCCAGTCAAAATTTTTGCTCTGGTGCCGTTCCAGTAAAATAATCAGGGCCCTGTAGGCCAATAACAGGGGAAACAGGTAGGCCGCATAACCGACTAGAGAAAAGAACACGTCGGCCAACCATGCACCGGTGATGCCCCCCGCATTATCAATACCGTTGCCCAGCCCAGTGGCGGACCAACCCGGATCTGTGGTGCTGTAGGAAAATAAAGCGAGTAACAGATAGGCACAGGCAGCACTCACCCCGATAAAGGCGCCCTCACGCAACCTGGGGGTCATAAAATTCTCTGTGTCAGTACTTCCCGGCACGCGCTATCATCCTCGCTGGCGACACAATGAGGCTTCTGATACAGTGCCGCTATGTCGGTTTTTGTTAGAAGCAATTATGCCTAACTTTATTATTAGTTTCAAAGAGTTATGAGCTTTTATTAAAGTATTCCCAGCTTTTACCATAATTCGGTGTTTAATTTAACATAGTCCGCCCCAATCAATGTAGTGATCTTTAAAAACAGCTAACAGGAACGTACTCCATGAACGATGTCATACACCATTCACTGATCATTCTGGGTTCAGGCCCCGCGGGTTACACCGCCTCAATTTACGCCGCCAGGGCGAATCTGAGCCCCGTGGTCATTACCGGCATGCAACAAGGCGGGCAGCTGACCACCACAACAGAGGTGGAAAACTGGCCCGGCGGGCATGCCGAATTGCAGGGTCCGGAGCTTATGCAGCAAATGCAGGAACACACCGAGCGCTTTGACACTCAGGTTATTTTTGATCATATCGATTCGGTAGACCTGAAGGCCAGGCCGATGATTCTAAAGGGCAGCTCCACCTACTCCTGCGACGCACTGATTATTGCCACGGGTGCCTCGGCTCAGTACCTGGGTTTACCCAGTGAGGACGCTTTTGCGGGAAAAGGCGTGAGCGCCTGCGCCACCTGTGATGGCTTTTTCTATCGCAATCAGGAAGTTGCTGTAATTGGTGGCGGTAACACCGCTGTCGAGGAGGCACTTTATCTGTCAAATATCGCCTCCAAAGTAACGCTGGTTCACCGGCGAGATGCCCTGCGTTCGGAAAAAATACTGCAGGACAAGCTGTTTGCGCGTGAGGCCGAGGGCAAAGTGGAAATACTCTGGGACCATACCCTGCAGGAGGTCCTGGGTGACGACTCGGGTGTCACCGGCATGCGGGTGGCTTCAACCAAAGACGACAGTACTGCAGACGTTGCAGTTGCCGGCGTGTTTATTGCAATAGGCCATAAGCCCAATACCGATATTTTTGCCGGGCAACTGGACATGAAAGACGGCTATATAAAAATTCACAGCGGCACTGAAGGCAATGCCACCGCCACCAGCGTAGCCGGCGTTTTTGCCGCCGGTGACGTGGGCGACCATATATACCGACAGGCGGTCACCTCAGCAGGTTTTGGCTGTATGGCGGCACTGGATGCAGAGAAGTATCTGGACGACCTGGTCTGAAGCGGTAGCCATAGGCTATGCCTACAGTTCAGCGTTCAACACTAGATGACTTCCCCCCGTCATCCGATGCGCTGGACTCCCCCAATGGTTTGATTGCAGTGGGTGGCGAGTTGTCCAGTGGGCGGCTGATTGCCGCCTACCGTCGGGGAATTTTTCCCTGGTATGAGGCACCGCAGCCGGTCATGTGGTGGACACCGGACCCCCGCTCTGTGTTGTTTCCCGAAGCTTTACATGTATCGCGCTCTCTACGTAAAACCCTGCAACGGAACACATTTCGCCTGTCCGTCGACACGTGCTTCTCAACGGTTGTACGCCACTGCGCCCAGGCGCGTGAAGACGGCCCGGGCACATGGATAGGCGAGGAGATGCGCCATGCCTATACGCAGTTGCACGACCTGGGTATCGCCCATTCGGTGGAGGTGTACGACCTCGAAGGCAAATTGGCTGGTGGCCTCTACGGTGTTGCCCTGGGTCGGGCATTTTTCGGAGAATCCATGTTCAGCCTGGAATCCAACGCCTCCAAGGTCGCTATGGTAGCCCTGGTACAACTGCTTGGGAATGCCGGTTTTGAGTTTATCGATTGTCAGGTGGAAAGCGGTCACCTCAACTCACTGGGTGCCCGCAATATCAGCAGGATGGACTTCGAGCACCTGCTTGTCCAAACTGTAGATGTTACTGTCGACCCGGAGTGTTGGTCTGTGCCGCCTACCTGTGGAGAACTTTTGTGACTGCGTCCCTGAGGGATATCAAGGTCTATACGACCTTCCCCCACAGCTGTAGCTACCTTGAGGAGCAGGAGGCGGTAACGCTTTTTGTCGACCCCAGACACAAGGTAGACCGGTCACTGTACAGCAGCTTATCCAGTCTCGGCTTCCGGCGCAGTGGCTCGCATATTTACCGCCCGCACTGTGAGTCCTGTAACGCCTGTATTCCCTCCCGCATTCTCGTTGCAGACTTCCGCATGTCACGCGGGCAGCGCCGAACCTGGAATCGAAATCAAGATCTTGTGGTAGAGGAATCCGCTGATATCACCGATGACGCCGCCTACGACCTATACAAGCGATATATTGAAGTGCGCCACAAAGATGGTGACATGTACCCGCCGGTGCGTGAGCAATATGAGTCCTTTCTCAATAACCCGTGGGGCTGCACACGTTATTATCGGTTTTACGCCGAGCCCGATGGCAAAGCTGCCCTGGTGGCTATAGCCGTCGCCGACTTTCTGGATGATGGCCAGTCGGCGATTTATACCTTTTTTGATCCCATCGAGGCAAAGCGCAGTCTGGGCAATTACACCCTGCTCTGGCAGGTGGAAAATGCCAGAAAAATGGGGCTGAACTACCTCTATTTGGGCTACTGGATTAAAGGTTGCCAGAAAATGTCCTATAAATCCTCCTACCGCCCCCTGGAACTGCGTATTAATAACTGCTGGACCGCTGTTTAATTTTCCCTATATTTACACTGGACACTTCGGGTTGATATCAGGCAAAATGCGTCCCTGATTTTTAACTGAGATGATGGCCGCATGGCAAAAGAAGACCAAATTGAAATGGAAGGCGAGGTGATTGACACCCTGCCCAATACCACCTTTCGGGTAGAGCTTGAAAACGGCCACGTGGTGACCGCCCATATCTCCGGCAAGATGCGCAAGCACTACATCCGCATCCTCACCGGTGACAAGGTGCGCGTTGAACTGACCCCCTACGACCTCAGCAAAGGTCGTATTACCTACCGCGAGCGCTAGCCCGGGATTCATTCAAAAACGAGGCCATATAACTCCTGTAAACCTGTTAAACCTCCGTGGGCACTCTACAGTTTTACTTGAATTGAGCATGGGGCTTTTAAGCCTCTTCCAGCTCGGCTTCTGTCTCTTCTACTGACACTTCCAGCTTATTCTCTGCCCTGTTCAGGCGAACCAGTGCTGTGCCGCCAGACTTTGCCAGAGCACCAAACAACACCATTTCTGCCAGCGGCTTTTTTATGTGCTCCTGTATGGCACGCTCCATGGGCCGGGCACCCATGTGAAGATCATAGCCCGTCTCAACCAACCAGTGCCGCGCATCCTCATCGACATCCAGTGTCACCCGCTTCTCATCAAGCTGCCCCTGCAACTCAACCAGGAACTTGTCGACCACGGTGAGAATAACGTCCTCCGCCAGCGGCTGGAACTGTACAATGCTATCCAGGCGATTGCGAAACTCAGGCGAAAACATTTTATTTACCGCTTCAATGCCATCGGAGCTGTGATCCTGCTGGGTAAAGCCAATGCTGCGGCGACTGATACTCTCGGCACCGGCATTGGTGGTCATTACCAATATGACATTGCGGAAGTCCGCCTTGCGGCCGTTGTTGTCGGTAAGTGTGCCGTGGTCCATAACCTGTAATAACAGGTTGAACACGTCGGGATGGGCCTTTTCGATTTCGTCCAGTAACACGATACAATGGGGATGTTTAGTCACCGCATCGGTAAGCAGGCCACCTTGATCAAAACCTATATAGCCCGGAGGTGCCCCTATTAATCTGGACACGGTGTGGCGTTCCATATACTCGGACATGTCGAAGCGTATCAGTTCGACGCCGAGAATTTTTGCCAGTTGCCGCGTGACTTCCGTTTTACCCACGCCGGTGGGCCCGGCCAACAGAAAGGAACCAATAGGCTTCTCCCCGGCCCGCAGTCCTGCGCGCGCTAATTTAATGGATGTCGCCAGGCTGCTGATGGCAGTGTCCTGGCCGAATACAACCATCTTGAGATTGCTCTCCAGCTTTTCCAGGGTGCTCTTGTCGTTGGCACTGACAGATTTAGGTGGAATGCGGGCAATTTTGGCGATAACAGCCTCGATATCTGACACCCCCACCACTTTTTTGCGTTTTGAGGCCGTTTGCAGTTGCTGATAAGCCCCGGCTTCGTCGATCACATCAATGGCTTTGTCTGGCAAAAAGCGATCGGTAAGGTATTTAACAGAGAGGTCTGTGGCAACGCGCAGCGCAGTGTCGGTGTAACGCAGGCCGTGGTGTTCTTCAAAGCGCGACTTGAGACCTTTGAGAATTTTGTAGGCATCAT
>JAUVBI010000018.1 GCA_030591305.1 Pseudomonadota bacterium | reverse complement strand
CTGGGCACCACTTGCCAGTCGGTACCCAGGCGGATGACTACCTGGTTAGCATTCTGTCGGTACAGTAATGAGACCGGGCATTCGCCTCCCTTTGCGCCAGCCAGGGCGCTGGCCAACTGTTCGGTAAATTGTGGGTTGACCATGTCCTGGCGCACTTCAATCTGCAATTCAGAGGCGTGCTGTTGCCGCGCTTGCTGCACCGTGGAGACTCGCTTCGCCCGCATCGCGAGCTGGCCTGAATAGTCATCGTGAGCAATGGTGCCCTCGACAATAACAATACTGTCTTTCACCAGTAGCTCACGATGTTCATTATAGGCCTCGGCATAAACGGTGACTTCTATCCTGGCACTTCGATCATCGATCTGGATAATCGCCATGGTGTCACCACGCTTGGTTTTCATCGTGCGGGTGGCGACAATCAGGCCTGCCAGACACTGGGTGCCGGATTTATCACCACGCACATCAGCTATTCGTGTAGGGGCAAACTTGCGTATCTCCACTTCGTATTCGTCAATAGGATGGCCGCTGATATACAGGCCCAGGGTATCTTTTTCACCGCCCAGTCGCTCTTTTTCAGACCAGAATCTGGCCTGTCGATAGTCGGCGTAGATATCATCCACAGAGACATTGTTGCCGCTGGGCACCACTTCGCCAAATAAATCTTCAATACCGCTGTCACGATTGTTGGCACTCTGTTCTGCCGCTTTCAGCGCATCCTCGACACTGGCCATCAGGATGCAACGATACTGGCTCCTGTTGTCTTCGTCAGCCAATTCACCCTGAGCACTGCTGCATAAGGAATCCAGTGCACCAGAGCGTATAAGCGCGTCTATGGCACGGCGATTTACCTTGTGCGGATCGGTGCGCTCACAAAAATCAAACAGGTCGACAAAAACTCCACCCTCATGGCGCGCGCGCTCAATATTCCCAATGGGGCCCTCGCCCAGGCCCTTGATAGCCCCCAGGCCGTAGATGATCTGGTCGCGCTCATTAACCGTGAACATATACTGCCCCTCGTTAACATCGGGCAGCTTAAGGGACAGCTCCATGTCGCGACACTCTTCCACAAACACCACAATCTTATCGGTATTCTGCATTTCGGAGCTCATCACGGCGGCCATAAACGGCGCAGAGTAATGCGTCTTCAGCCAGGCGGTCTGGTAAGACACCAGGGCGTAGGCTGCGGAGTGTGATTTATTGAAACCGTAACCGGCAAACTTCTCTACCAGGTCAAATATCTTCATCGCCAAATCGGCTTCGATGCCGTTATCCCTGGCACCCGTTTCGAATATCTCCCGCTGCTTGGCCATTTGGGCGGCATCTTTATAGCCCATGGCACGACGCAGCATGTCGGCTCCACCCAGGGTATATCCCGCCAGCACCTGGGCAATTTGCATCACCTGTTCCTGATATAAAATAATGCCGTAGGTGGGCTCAAGAACCGGCTGTAGCAACTCGTGCTGGTACTGTTTATCGGGATATGACACCGCCTCCCGGCCGTGTTTGCGATTGATGAAGTTATCAACCATGCCAGACTGCAAAGGCCCAGGGCGAAACAGGGCCACCAGTGCGATGATGTCTTCAAAACAGTCGGGCTGCAGGCGTTTTATCAGGTCCTTCATGCCACGCGATTCCAGCTGGAATACCGCCGTTGTCCGGGCCGCTTGTAACGTCTTGAAAGTGGCCTGGTCATCCAATGGAATCTGGCTTATGTCCAGCGTTTGCTCAGCGCACTCCTCACGCCTGGCGTTAATCGTTTTCACTGCCCAGTCGATAATAGTCAGCGTGCGCAAGCCCAGGAAATCAAACTTCACCAGGCCCACTTCTTCCACGTCTTTTTTATCGTACTGGGTAACCAGACCACCGCCGGCCTCGTCACAGTACAGGGGGGAAAAGTCGGTCAGTTTGGACGGTGCGATCACCACCCCCCCGGCGTGCTTACCCACGTTGCGGGTAATGCCTTCCAACTGCAGCGCCATATCCCAGATTTCCTGGGCCTGACTGTCTTCCCTGAGAAACTCCTGCAGAGGCTCTTCCTGCTCCAGGGCTTTTCCCAGGGTAATACCCACCTCAAAGGGAATCATCTTGGACAGCTTGTCCGCCAGGCCATAAGATTTACCCTGCGCCCTGGCCACGTCCCGAATCACCGCCTTTGCCGCCATGGTGCCGAAGGTAATGATCTGCGACACCGCTTCGCGACCGTAGGTGTCCGCCACATACTCAATCACCCTGTCACGTTTTTCCATGCAGAAATCAACATCGAAATCCGGCATGGAGACCCGTTCCGGGTTCAAGAAGCGCTCGAACAGCAAATCGTATTCCAGAGGGTCGATATCGGTAATCAGCAGAGCATACGCCACCAGGGAACCGGCACCAGAACCCCTGCCCGGGCCCACGGGAATAAGCTCCTTCTTGGCCCAGCCTATAAAGTCCATCACAATGAGAAAGTAACCGGGGAACCCCATCTGGATAATGACGTTCAGCTCAAAGTCCAGTCTGTCCCGATAGGTTTTCACTGACTGTTGGTAATCGGCACTGTCGCTATCGAGTATGTCTTCCAGACGCTCGTCCAGGCCCTTGTGTGACAGCTCCCGTAAAAAATCGTCAATAGTCATGTCCTGGGGGACGGGGTAATCGGGCAAATAGGGTTTGCCCAGCTCCAGGGTAATACTGCAACGGCGGGCGATCTCTACGGTGTTGGCCAGCGCCTCGGGGATATCTTCAAAAAGCTCAGCCATTTCCTGTGCAGAGCGCAAATATTGTTGCTCGGTGTACGCACGTACCCGGCGGGGATCATCCAGAGCCCTGCCCTCGCTGATTGAAACTCTGGCCTCGTGCGCTTCAAACTCAGAGGAATCGAGAAACCGTACATCGTTAGTAGCCACCACCGGGCAGTGCAACTGAGCTGCCAGAGACACCGCCGCATGCAAATGCGCCTCATCCCCCTCTCGGCCGGTGCGATGAAGCTCAAGGTAATAGCGCCCGGGGTACAGCGCCATCCAGAATTGGGCTCGCGCCCGGGCCAGGTCCATCTTGTTTGCCAGCAGGGCCTGCCCCACATCTCCCATGACACCGGTGGAAAGCGCAATGATTCCGCCACTGTGGTTTTTCAGCCAGGCCTTGTCCACATAGGGAAGACCCAGATACTGCCCGTCAACATAGGCCTGGGTAATAATGACTGTAAGATTTCCATAGCCCTGTTCATTCATGGCGAGTAGGCAAATGGGATAAGCGTGCTCTGGCTCGGAAGCGTCCATCACCATCAAATCGACGCCAAAAATGGGCTTAACACCAGCGGCAAAGGCCTTCTTGTATGTTTTTACCAGACCATAAAAATTGCTGCGATCGGTAACCGCCACAGCAGACATGCCAAGCTCTGCCACCCGGTCAACCAGCGGCTTAACTCTGACCAGCCCGTCACTCAGTGAATATTCAGTGTGCAGTCGAAGGTGTACAAATTCAGGCATATTCAGGAGCTTCCAGGTTGGAATCCAGTTTACTCTGCCAGGGCTCCGGCTAACAGATTTTTTACAGGCGCGAAGCTGCGGCGGTGCACCGGAGTGACCCCAAGTTGCCGCAGAGCCAGTAAATGCGCAGCTGTGGGATAGCCTTTATGTTGTGCAAAACCGTAGCCCGGGTACTGGGACTCCAGTAATACCAGCTCACTGTCCCTCTGTACCTTGGCCAGTATAGAGGCAGCCGCAATTGCCGCCACCCGGTCATCTCCTTTTACCACCGCCTGGGCGGCATAATCCCACGGGGGCAGGCGATTCCCATCTACCAAAACAAAAGCGGGCCGGGAGGCCAGAGCATCCACCGCCCTGTGCATGGCCAGAAGACTGGCCTGTAGTATATTGAAGGTATCAATCTCGGCCACAGATGACCGGCCCACACTCCAACACAGGGCACGCTCCTTGATAAGTACAGCCAACTCCTCTCTGCGTTTTGCGCTCAGTTTTTTTGAATCGCGCAGGCCCGGTATGGGACACGCGGGGTCGAGCACAACAGCGGCAGCCACAACATCGCCCGCCAGGGGGCCTCTACCCACCTCATCTACGCCAGCCAGCTTGCCGCTGTATTTTTGCTGCAGGGAATCAAGTTGGTGCGAATTGAATTCAACATCGGAACTCATACATTTTTTTCCCGCAATAAATTCTCTATCGCCTGGGCTGCTCGCTCGCTGAAGTTGAGCGCCAGCCCCCGGTGAATCCGGGTGTATTCGGCAATGAGGTTTTCCCTGACCTGAGCACTGGCAAGTGTTGCTTGCAACGCACTGGCCATGGCCTGGGGAGTGGCCTCTTTTTGTAACAACTCAGGCACCAGTAACCGCTTGGCCAGGAGGTTGGGCAGAGACACATACTTTGTGGTCAACATCCGCGAAATCAAAAACCAGGAAAAGGCGGCCATTCGATAGGCCACGACCATAGGCCGTTTTAACAGCATTGCCTCCAGGGTAGCCGTCCCCGAGGCCAGTAATACAGCATCCGCCGCAGCCATGACCTCCCGAGATTTTCCGTGCACTAGCTGCACATGCAGTTCTGGATATTCCTTCAGTGCTCGGGACAATTCGATATAGCGTGCGTCATTGGCGGCCGGCATAACAAAAGACAAGTCGGGGTCTAGCCGCCGCATCTCCTGTGCCGCTTGCAGAAACAGGGCGCCCAGCAAGCGCACTTCGCCGCCGCGGCTACCGGGTAACAGGGCCAGTATTTGTCCCGTGGCGGGCAAATCCAGCATTCTCCTGGCAGCGGAAGCATCCGACTGCATGGGGATTTCATCGGCCAATGGGTGGCCAACAAAGGCCACAGGCACCCCGTGTTCACGATACACCTCGGTCTCAAAGGGAAACAGACAGAGCATCAGGTCAACAGCGCGCTTGATCTTGTGGATACGGCGTTTTCGCCAGGCCCACACCGATGGGCTGACCAGGTGAGCTGTTTTAATGCCCACTTTGCGCAGCTTCTGCTCCAGGTGCAGGGTAAAATCGGGGGAATCGATGCCGATAAAGATATCCGGGGGCTTATCCCTGAAATGTCGGTAGAGGGCACCGCGAATGCGCAGCAATTCAGGCAGGCGTTTCAGCGGCTCAATAAAGCCCATGACAGAGAGCCGCTCCATGGGAAACATACTGTCCAGGCCCTGAGCCTGCATCAGGGGGCCGCCCATCCCCTCTAGCTGTATTTCACCAAACTGTTTTTTCAGGGCGACAATGAGATGGGAACCGAGAATATCCCCGGATGCTTCTCCAGCCAATATTCCCACGCGTAGTTTCGTTGACACTAGCGTACGATACCGCGCCCCGACGCGCGAATGGACTCTATGAGAACTTCAACTTCCGGCGTCTCTCGCAGCATAAGCTCCAGCCGCTGAATGGCAGCATCGGTAGTGAGCCCCTGCCTGTAAAGTATTTTGAACGCCCGACGCAACTGCGATATAGCCTCAGAGGAGAAGCCCCTGCGCCGCAGACCCTCGGAATTAATTGTTTTGGCCTCTGCTGGCGAGCCGCTCACCGTGACATAGGCGGGAACATCCTTGCCTATGGCCGTACCCATGCCGCTAAAAGAGTGCGCGCCCATCGTGCAGAACTGATGCACCAGAGTAAACCCGCTTAAAATTGCCCAGTCCCCTATTTGGCAGTGACCGGCCAGCGCGGTGTTATTAACCAGAATGATATGGTTGCCCAGAATGCTGTCGTGTCCAATGTGGACATAAGCCATCAAGAGATTATTGTTTCCTATGGTGGTTTCTGAGCGGTCCTGTACCGTGCCACGGTGAATAGTGACATTCTCGCGAATAATATTATTATCGCCGATAATAAGCCGCGTGGGTTCATCGCGATATTTCAGGTCGGGTGTCGCTTCCCCAATAGAAGAAAATTGGTAGATATGATTGCCCGCCCCAATGACCGTTGGCCCTTTTATCACCACGTGCGATTCGATGATTGTGCCGGGGCCAACCTCAACGTTGGGACCAATCAGGGTCCACGGCCCCACCACAACATCATCCGCCAGCGTGGCAGATGGGTCGATTCTAGCCTGGCTATCAATCATAAGGGCGGCCCGGGGTGCTAGCGATCAGCGCATAAAATAGTGGCAGAGGCACACCGCTTG
Organism: Pseudomonadota bacterium; assembly: GCA_030591305.1. Next base: position 15,295 of record JAUVBI010000018.1, on the reverse strand, counting down.
CCGTCGACATCGGCACTCACATCAAACTTCCAGATTCCACGCCGGCTGGACACAATAGCAGCGCGCAGCATCACCTGGTCACCGGGTACACAAGCACGTTTGAAGCGCAATTTATCGGCGCCGACAAAGTAGTAGATTGAACCATCCGCCGGGGTCTTGTCCATGGTTTTGAAACCCAGGATGCCCGCTGCCTGGGCCATGGCCTCCAGCAACATCACACCGGGAAATACCGGCTGGTCGGGAAAATGTCCCTCGAAAAAACCTTCGTTTACGGTGAGGTTTTTATAGGCGACGATAGACTCGCCAGGAGTGAGTTCTACCACTCGGTCAACCAGCAGAAAGGGGTAGCGATGAGGCAGGTATTTCCGAATCTCAACAATGTCCATCATTGAACAAAAACTCCCCGGTATTCTTATGAACCCCGCTTCTTTTCAAGGCCGGCGAGGCGTTTTTGTATCGATTCCAACTGCGAGAACCGGACCGCATTTCTCTTCCAGTCACGCGTCGATGACATGGGCGTACCCGATGAATAAGAGCCTGATTCAGTTATCGACTTGGTGACCATTGTCATGCCAGTAATGTGTACATTGTCGCAGATTTCCACGTGCCCGACCACGCCAACGCCCCCCGAAAGAGTGCAATTATCACCAATAATCGTGCTTCCCGCCAAACCGGAGCACCCGGCGATGGCAGTATTGCGGCCGACTTGGCAGTTGTGGGCTATCTGCACCAAATTATCGATAATAGCGCCGTCGGCTATCACGGTATGCTCCAGAGTGCCCCTGTCCACTGTAGTACACGCACCAATTTCTACCCGGTCACCAATGCGCACACCGCCCAACTGGTGAATTTTTACCCAGCCGTCAGGGCCGGGAGCAAAGCCAAAACCATCGGCTCCCAACACTGCCTGTGAATGGACAACACAATACTCACCGATATACACATCGTGATAAATTGCCACGTGGGGGTAGATTCGCGTAGCAGTACCCAGGCGGCTCTGCTGCCCGATATAAACCCCCGCACCCAATATCACTTTGGGGCCAATAACCACCCCCGCCTCAATAACAACATGGGGCCCAATTGTCGCCGTTGAATGCACCTCTGCATCCCCCGAAACAACCGCAGAGCTGTGCACACCTGGAACCTCTCTGGGCCCACTGGCAAAAAACTGGGATACCCGGGCATAGCTGAGATAAGGTGCTTCGGAAATCAGGCAGGCCACTGGACACTGTGCCACAAGCTCGGGCGACAGTATAACGACCGCCGCCCCGGTACCGGCCAACTGTGCGACATACTTTTTATCGGAGATGAATGACAGGTCTGTGGGGCCGGCAGCAATCAGGGTGGCGACACCGGTAACAGAACAGGCCCCGTCACCGGAAAATTCCAGCTCCAGCTTTTCGGCCAGTTCCGCGAGGCTGTACACCTGTCAGTTTACTCGGCGGGCAACTGGTTGAGCTTATCTGTCACTTTGGCCGTAATGCTGTAACCGGCGTCGGCGTGGATCACCGACGAGCGCTGTAGCAAGAGCCCGATGCCTTCAGTGGCAATCAGCTCTCGCAGGACTTCCTGCACCTTGGGAGACAGTTCCTGCAGCAGGGCCTGGCCAGCGGACTGTTCAGCCTGCTGCAGTTTACCGGTGACATGCTCCAGATCCTTTTGTTTATTCGCCAACTTCTTCCTACCCGCAAGTTGCTGCTCCTGGCTCATAACCGCCATGTCTGTTTGCAGCTTGCGTACCAGGACATCAAACTCGTCCTTGAGACGTTCGTATTCGGCTTTGTCGGCCTTGTAGTCCTCTTCTTCACGCACCGCGGTGAGCCTTTTGCTGGCCAAATCGGTTTGTAGAATGGCTTCCTGCAAATTAACGACAGCTATCTTTCCCTGGGCCCATGTAATGCCGGGCAGTGACAGGGCGACGCAAACAAGGGCAACTTTTACTAATCTAGACACGATTTTCTCCGTATTTGAAATATTGGTCGTTGAAACATGTGTTGTAACTGATTTTTTCACTGGTTTTTACTCTCTGATTTTAAATATTAAAAGCCGCGGCCCAGGGTAAACTGAAATACCTCTTCTTCATCTTCCGGCCCAGCGTTCAGGGGCTTGGCCAGGCTGAATGTCATCGGGCCAAAGCCGGTAATCCAGGTAACGCCAACACCCACCGAATAGCGCATCTCGGCAAAATCCACATCAAAGCAGTTTAGCTGACTGCTGCCACAACCGGTATTAAACACGTTACCGGCATCGATAAAGAATGCGGAGCGCAGCTGACTACGATCCTTGATAAATGGCAGGGGAAATATTAACTCTGCACCGCCTATGATTTTAACGTTGCCCCCGAATGGCTGCGAGCGACGCTGATTCGGAACAGGCTCCGAGACGAGCTTGCCACCACCGCCCAGCTCGGTGGGAGCATACACATAGCCAAACTCCTGACCATTGGGGCCACCCACCTCGACTGCATTGCCATCTTCGTCAATTTCAGTAACGGGTTGGGCGACGGTATAAAGCACCGGAGGCGTACTTCTGGGCCCCAGTGTATTGCTCTCAAAGCCTCGTACAGAACCGAAGCCACCGGCAAAGAAGTGTTCGTAGAAAGGTAGCTCCGATGTGTCACCGTAGCCATCGCCATAGCCTAATTCGGTCCGGAAACGCACATTCCAGCCCTGAATATTGAAAAACGGATAGTATATTTCACCCCGGTAGGTCAGTTTGAAGAACTCGAGATCAGAAGCCGGCATGGAAACTTCCAGTGCCACCGAGTTAGAGGTACCACGGGTGGCATTTCTGCCACGATTCAAAGTCGACTGGGTCCAACTGGAGGTAATCGTCCAATTCAGGTAGCTGTCACCATTTTCATCGATAAAGCCCAGATCATCCGGGATATCCAGGTAGTCAAAGGGTAACTCAGCAATCGACAGTAGCTCTTCCACCTGCCCATAGGTATTGCTTACAGGATCCAGCGTGCTCTCATACCAATTCAGTATATTTTTTTCCAGACGCGGGCTGGCTTTTATTTCCTGTACCGCATACCGGCCCACCGTGATGTCAGTCTGGGACACCCCGAAACTAAAGCCCAAGCGCTGAGTTTCCTTTATTGGGTAGCCGAAATTAATTGCCCCTCCCAGGGTATCCGTGGTGTAACTGGCCACATTGATCTCCGCTAGATCGGTGGAGCGGTAAAACACGTTGAAACCCCGGCTGACGCCATCCTCGGTGAAATAGGGATTGGTGTAGCTAAAGTTGTATATATCCTGGTATTGTGAGGAATTCAGGGATATCCCTACCCGCTTGCCAGTACCCAGGAAGTTATTCTGTTGCAGGTTGAGGCCCAGTATCAAGCCCGCGTCCTGTGCATAGCCAAAACTTGCGCCAATACTACCGGAAGACTGTTCTTCGACCTCGAACTCAACATCAATCAGGTCATCGTGCCCGGGAACACCGGGTGTCTCGACCGTGGCACGACTGAAAAAGCCCAGCCTCTCAAGCCTCACCCGAGACAACTCAATGGCCGAAGCGGAGGCCGGGGCAGACTCCATCTGACGCATTTCACGGCGCAGCACGTCATCCGAAGTCTTCAGGTTGCCCTTAAATAAGATACGCCGCACATAAGTGCGCTTGCCAGGGTCTACAAAGAACCGCATGGAGACCGTATTGTCCTCTTCATTCAGCTCGGGGATACCGGTTACCTTGGCGAAATTATAACCCTCGTTGCCCAGCCTTCGGGTGAGGTAGTCCTCGGTGGAAGTCACCAGTTGCTGGGAAAAGGTCTGACCCTCTACAATAAGCAAAAACCGGCGCAGATCGTCTTCCGGCAACACCAGGTCACCGGACAGATCAACAGAACTGATGGTGAACTTCTCACCCTCGGTTACATTGGCAGTGATATATACCGCCTTTTTATTGGGCGATACCGATACCTGGGTGGAGTCGATCGTAAACTGAAGATAGCCCCTGTCCTGGTACCAGGATGTGAGACTCTCCAGATCTCCCGTGAGTTTCTCACGGGAGTACTTATCGTCATTTTTGAAAAAGGAAAGCCAACCTGTGGTCTTCAACTCAAACAGGTCTTTCAGTTCTTCATCGCTGTAAATTTCGTTGCCAACCACGTTGATGTGCTTGATCGCCGCTACTGTGCCCTCGTCGACATTGATGCTGATAGATACGCGGTTGCGCGGCTCGGGCAAGACATCGGTCTCAATATTGGCATCGTAGCGCCCCTGCTGAACATACTGGCGTTGCAGTTCCAGTTGCATGCCCTCCAGCGTGGAGCGCTGAAAAACCAGCCCAACAGCCAGACCTGCCGCCTTCAAACCCTCCAGCAGAGCCTCAGTTTCAATGGCCTTGTTACCGTCAATATTGATTTCACTGATACTGGGCCGCTCGGCGACGATCACGACCAATACATTGCCATCCCTCCCAATGTGAATATCATCGAAGTTGCCCGTGGCAAAAAGGCTGCGCGATGCCGCTCGAATTGCGTTCTCATCGGCGGTGTCGCCCACGGCCAGCGGCATGGAGGAAAACACACTACCTGCAGAAATACGCTGTAGCCCCTCAACCCGGATATCGGAAATGACAAAAGCCTGGGCCCAGGCCGCCACGGGGAACAGTAACAACAGAGCGATAATCGCCCCTGTACGGAGTTGCTTAATCAAAATACGTTACCACCGGTAGATCCCATTACACAGGCATTCTGTGATTCGTTTATTGTTATGATCGCAGCGCTGCCAGACACAATCACAGTCGCGAAAAATCGTTATACAAGGCCAGCATCATTATCCCTAATATAATATACAGCCCCAATTGATACCCTATAACCTGGATCTTTTCAGGCACCGGGCGCCCAACCAACAGCTCCACCAGATAATACATCAGGTGCCCCCCATCCAGGACAGGAATGGGCAACAAATTCAACACCCCAAGACTGACACTGAGCAATGCCAGAAAGCTGATATAGGATGCCAACCCCGATTTGGCAGACGCGGACGCCACTTTAGCAATGGTAATGGGACCACTCAAGTTTTTTGACGATATTAGACCCGTAGCCATCTTCTTTATTGAAACAAGGGTAAAGACAGACAAATCTGCGGTGCGCACCACGCCAGCCACCAGTGCCTCCAGGGGGCCGCGATCGAAGCTGCGCAGCATCTCCGGGGGCATTTCAGGCAGTGATACGCCCAAGCCTACCCGTCCAAAGCTCTCTCCGTCCTCCCCGGTAATCGATTCGGGAATAATTGAAGTCTGTTGCTGTTGCCCTGCGCGCAAAAACTCCAGCGCTATGCTCTGGCCCGGCCTCGCCCGCACATAGTTGACCCAGTCCATCCACAGGGGCATCTCCACCCCATCGGCACGCAATATTTCATCCCCGGCCAGTAGGCCAGCCCTCTCTGCAGGACTGCCATCCACTACCATATCCACCCGTGGTGGCACCTCAGGTGTATACATGGCGATGCCCAGGCCGCCAAACAAGTTGGGCTCTTCCTGGTCAGATAGCCAATTTTCCAGCACCCCCTCTGACTCATATATAACATCGGAATTGGGGTATTTAACGCCAAAAGAGATGCGCCCGCTGTCTCCTATACGCTCCAGCAAGGCAAAGCTGAGTGCCTGCCAGGTGGCGGTCTCGTTGTCATCAACCGAGACAATTTCCTGACCGGCCTCCAGACCTGCCACTTCTGCAATGGAGCCCGGCGTCACCTCAGCGATGACGGGGGCATAGCCACGCTCGCCAGCCATAAACAGAAACCAGAAAGCGACGATGGCAAGGGCGAAATTAGCCAGCGGGCCCGCCGCAACCACGGCAATTCGCTGCAGAGTCGATTTGCGGTTAAAGGCCATTTCGAGCTCATGTGGGGCTACTTCGCCCTCTCGCTCGTCCAGCATTTTCACATAGCCGCCCAGAGGAATAACGGCCACCACATACTCGGTTCCGAGTTTGTCCCGCCAGCTGAAAATCTTTTTGCCAAAGCCGATAGAAAACGTCAGCACCTTGACACCACAGCGCCGCGCCACCCAGAAATGGCCATATTCATGAACGGCGACCAGAATAGCCAGGGTTGCCAGGGTAATCGCGATGGTATTTAACAGTTCCACTACAGGCTAACTCTCTCCAGCTGTTTGTAACAGTGCGGCCACGGCTTCGCGTGCCACGCTTCTAGCTTCATTATCTGCTGATTCGACCACAGACAGGGTGTTCGGTTCAACGGCTGCCACGCACTCCAGGGTTCTCTCGATAACCCGTGGAATATGGGTAAAGCGAATGTCTTCTGCCAGAAAAGCCGCCACCGCAATTTCATTGGCGGCATTACAGATGGCCATGGCCGTACCACCGGTGGCCACCGCTTCTCTGGCCAGACGCAAACAGGGAAACCTGGCCTCATCGGGAGCTTCAAAGTCCAGGCGCGCTGTCGCAATCATGTCCAGGGGTGCAACCCCGGAGGCGATGCGCTCGGGCCAACCCAGACCAAATGCGATGGCGGTGCGCATATCCGGGTTACCCAGCTGTGCCAGCACTGAGCCATCCACATATTGCACCATAGAGTGAACCACGCTCTGCGGATGCACGACTATGTCCACCATTTCAGGTGCGAGATCGAAAATCCAGCAGGCCTCGATAAATTCCAGACCCTTATTCATCAGGGATGCAGAATCAACCGATATCTTGCGCCCCATAGTCCAATTGGGGTGAGCGCAGGCCTGGTCCGGCGTGGCCTCCCGCATGCGCTCTACACTCCAGGACCGAAAGGGGCCACCGGATGCCGTCAGCAGCACCTTGCTGACGCCCTGTTTCAGCGGTGTGGCGTCCGCGCGTACCGGCAGGCACTGAAAAATAGCATTGTGCTCACTGTCGATTGGCAGCAAACGAGCACCGGAATCTCGTACGGCATCCATGAACAAATGTCCCGCCATAACCAAAGATTCTTTATTGGCCAGCAACACGGTTTTGCCCGCCCGGGCCGCCGCCAGAGTTGAGGGCAGCCCAGCAGCCCCCACAATAGCCGCCATAACCGAATCGACTTGCACATCTGTGGCGATTTTAGCCAGTGCTGCTTCGCCCTGCAGAACCTGTACCCCCCAGGCCGGGGGAATGAGGGCCTGTAATTCCTCAGCTGCCGTTTCGCACATCATCACCGCATATACCGGCTTGTGCACACGGCACTGCTCAAGCATGGATTCGACGGATGAATTGGCGGCCAGACCATAAACCGCAAAGCGATCAGGGTGCCGGGATATAACATCCAGGGTGTTGACACCTATAGAGCCGGTGGAACCCAGCACGCTAATCATGCGTTTTGCCACTTACCACCCCACCAGCAACAGGCCCAGGGCAAATACCGGGGCCGCCGCACAAATACTGTCCAGCCGGTCCAACACACCCCCGTGCCCGGGCAACAAATTACCACTGTCCTTGACCCCGCTCTCCCGCTTGACCATGCTCACGGTGAGATCGCCCACAACCGAGGCAACACCGGTCACCAGAACAACCGCGGCAACAGAACCAAAACCAATATGCGCCACCTGTACGGGCAGGAAATACCAGGCGAGAATCGACAGCAGCAGGCAGGCCAACACTCCACCCCAAAACCCCTCCCAGGTTTTAGCGGGACTCACCGCCAGCGCCAGCTTGTGTTTACCAAACCGCTTGCCCGAGAAATAGGCCCCAATATCTGCTGAGACCACAACCAGGACCATGGCCACCATCAACATCCCCCCTCGGGACAGGCTGAGCAGGAATATGGCCGACACCCAGGCCAATGCCAGTATAAACAACCCCATCAGGCTTCGCATCGCCACGCTGCCCCACAACAGACCGCTGGCGGGATAGGACTTCACCCACAGCAGGGCGACGGACCACCACAAACAGGCCAAACCCAGAAAGGGCTGAACATCCTTTACATCGGGATTCCCGCCCAGCTTGCAGACCTGGTACAGCATTCCCATACAGGCCACCAGAACAAGCACATACAAACCTCTGCTGACGGGAGATTTCCACCCGGCGAGCCCGGCCCACTCCCAGCCCCCCAGGCTTACAATAATGCCAAATAAAAGTGCCAGACCGGGCACCGGAATAAAGGCGATAGCCACCAGAAAACCCGCGACCATAATCAGGCCGGTTATCACTCGCTGCCTAAGCAAGCTCACCTCCACTTCCCAGGGACCCGCCTTCGTGGCGAACACCAAATCGACGCTCACGGCGACTGTAATCAGCCAGGGCCCGCGCAAACTCCAGCTCGTCAAAGTCAGGCCACAGGGTATTGGTAAAATAGAGTTCACTGTAGGCGAAATGCCACAACATGAAATTGCTGATCCGCGCATCCCCTCCGGTTCGAATACATAAATCCGGGCGCGGTAAATCACTGATCGAAATGTTTTGATCAATTAATTCTACAGTGATGTCTTCCGGTGCCAGACGGCCCGCCTGCACATCATACGCCAGCTTTTTTGCCGCCTGTGCAATATCCCATTGCCCGCCATAATCCAGGGCAATTACAACCGTTGACACGGTGTTATTCAATGTCAGTGCTTCAGATTGTTCCATAAGGCGGCGCAGCCTGACACCAAAGTGATGGCGCTCCCCGATAAAGCGCAGGCGGATACCATCCTTGTGCATTCCCCGGACTTCATTGCGCAGGTAGCGGGTAAGCAGGGCCAACAGGGCGCGAACCTCGGGCTGGGGTCTGCCCCAGTTTTCACTGCTAAATGCAAACAGGGTTAATACTTTAATGCCGTGGTCGCGACAGAAACGCAACACACAGCGAACAGCCTCGACACCAGCGCGATGCCCCGCAGGGCCCGGTGTACCATGGCGCTTGGCCCAGCGATTATTGCCATCCATGATGATAGCCACATGGTGGGGAATTATCGATTCCAGAGCCTCCGAGCAGGAGGGTAAATGCGTATTTTCGGACATTGGTGTAGCGCTATATTTCCATCAGGTCGGCTTCTTTATCATCCAGAAGCTTCTCAATTTTTGCCACATAGCTGTCCGTCAACTTTTGCACGGCATCCTGCCCGCGACGCTCCTCATCCTCAGAAATTTCCTTCTCTTTAACCAACTCTTTCAACATCGCCATTCCGTCACGTCGGCCATTGCGCACAGAAACCCTGGCAGACTCTGCATCGTGCCTGGCCTGGCGAATAAAACCCTTGCGGGTTTCCTCAGTCAGCATGGGCATGGGGATACGCATAACTTCACCCGCTGTGGAGGGGTTCAGGCCCAGGTCGGACTTCATAATGGCTTTTTCGATATCGGGGATAGTGGTCCTGTCCCAGGCGGTCAGGATCAGCGTACGAGCATCCTCCATGCCAATATTGGCCATCTGGTTCAGAGGGGTTTTCGCACCGTAATACTCAACGGTTATACCGTCGAGCAAACTGGGGTGGGCCCGGCCCGTACGAATCTTGTTAAAGCTATGGGCAAGGGCCTGCAGGCTCTTCTCCATGCGTTCACTGGCATCACTTTTTATGTCTTCAATCACTCTATTCTCCTAGTCTGTGCTATCTTCACCGGCCTCAATCAGGGTGCCATCATCACCACCCCGAACGATATTCAGCAGCGCACCCTGCTTTGCCATTTCAAAAACACGCAGGGGCATGTCATGATCCCTACACAGGCAAATGGCCGTCAAGTCCATCACCTCCAGTTTTTTGTCGAGCACCTCATCGTAGCTAAGGCGGTCAAATTTTACCGCGTCGGGATCTTTCATCGGATCTGCAGAATATACCCCATCAACCTTGGTGGCCTTCAACACAATCTCGGCGTCCACCTCGATACCGCGCAGGCAGGCCGCAGAGTCTGTGGTAAAAAAGGGATTGCCGGTGCCGGCAGAGAAGATAACAACATCGCCATTAATCAGCGCCCGAATAGCCTTTCGCCTGTCATAATGGTCTACCACGCCGCTCATGGGAATGGATGACATAACCTGGGTCACGATATTAGACCGCTCCAGGGCATCGCGCAGAGCCAGTGAATTCATCACCGTGGCCAACATACCCATATGGTCGCCGGTGACCCGATCCAGGCCAGCCTGCTGCAACTCAGCTCCGCGAAACAGGTTGCCGCCACCAACAACCAGTCCAACCTGGACACCAATCCCCACCAATTGGCCAATTTCCAGGGCCAAGGTATCGAGAACTGCCGGGTCAATACCAAAACTCTTGCTGCCGGTAAGGGCTTCGCCACTAAGTTTCAGTAAAATTCGCTTGTATTTCTTTTCGCCCACCGAGTGTGGCATATCAATGATCTCCTGAACTGCGGCGTATCTTACAGGACATTGTGTTTACACTGAACATAAAAAAGGGGCCGAAGCCCCAATTCTTACATACGTCAATGACTCAGCTGGCGCTCAACTGGGCGGCAACTTCTGCAGCAAAATCCATTGTTTCAACTTCAATGCCTTCCCCGACTTCAAAACGGGCGAAGCTGACAACTTCGGCACCTGCAGCTGACACCAATTTCCCCACGGTAATGTCGGGGTCCTTGACGAACGCCTGCTCTGTCAGACTATTTTCCGCCAGAAACTTCTTCAGGCGCCCACCAATCATCTTCTCGATAATTTCAGCGGGTTTGCCGGAATCCTGGGCCTGGGCAGTGAATATCTCCCTCTCCTTGGCAACAGCCTCTTCCGACATATCAGCCGGGGAGACAACCTGGGGATTAATAGCAGCCACATGCATGGACACATCCTTGGCCAGGTCCTGGTCACCACCTTTCAGCGCAACCAATACCGCGATACGGCTGTTGCCATGAATATAGGCACCGACAACGCCGGTCTCGGCGCTAACCAGTTCAATTCGCCGCACAGCGATATTTTCACCGATTTTTTGTACCAGGGCTTCCCGCGCAGATTCCAGCTCACCAGCCATCAGGACAGCAACATCTGTTTCCTTGCTGTTATAGGCTGCATCCATAACGCTTTGAACAAAACCCAAAAAACCGGGTTCGCGCGCCGCAAAATCAGTTTCGCTGTTCACTTCTACCAGCACGCCGTAACTGCCGTCATCCGAAACACGCGCTTTTACCACGCCATCGGCCGCGGTACGACCCGCCTTTTTCGCGGCTTTCATGCCGCTGGATTTGCGCATCTCTTCGATGGCTTTTTCAACATCACCGTCTGCGGCTTTCAGTGCCTTCTTGCACTCCATCATGCCCAGACCAGTGCGCTGACGTAGTTCTTTAACCAGTGCGATAGACATTGGTATTCCCTCCTGCTGCAGCTCCCAATGGGAGCTGGATATAGAAAATAAAACCCCCGGCGACAGACATGTCACCGGGACTGGAAACGAGTATTTACTCGGCGGCGTCCGCTTTAACGGGCTCTGCACTTTCCTCAGCGACAGCTTTAGCTTCTGCTTCAACCGGGGCTGCTTCGACAGGGGCTACTTCCGCCTCGGGGGCTGCTTCGACAGGAGCTACTTCCGCCTCGGGGGCAGCGTCCTCAATAAACTCATTATTGGCAGCGGCCATTTCACCCGCTGCTACTTTAGCGGCGATACAAGTGTCAGCTACGGCAGAAACGTACAGTTTGATGGCGCGAATGGCGTCATCATTACCGGGGATAACATAATCAACACCATCGGGATTACTGTTGGTGTCGACAATGCCGATAACCGGAATACCCAATTTGTTGGCCTCAGTGATCGCGATGCGTTCGTGGTCAACATCTACAACAAACAAGGCGTCAGGCAAACCGCCCATATCCTTGATGCCGCCGATGCTGCGCTCCAGCTTCTCCATGGTGCGAGTACGCATCAGCGCCTCTTTCTTGGTGAGCTTTTCGAAGGTTCCGTCGGCCTGCTCGGCCTGCAGGTCGCGCAAGCGTTTGATGGAAGCACGTATGGTCTTGTAGTTGGTGAGCATGCCACCCAGCCAGCGATGGCTAACGTGAGGCATTCCGGCGCGTTCTGCCTGCTCTTTGATAATCTTTCCGGCTGCGCGCTTGGTACCGACGAACAAAATTTTGTTCTTGTTGCCTGCCAGGCGCGCTACCAGTTCCAGGGCCTCATTCAAGGCGGGAACGGTATGCTCCAGATTGATGATATGAATTTTGTTGCGGGCGCCAAAGATATACTGGTCCATCTTAGGGTTCCAGTAACGGGTTTGGTGTCCAAAGTGAGCGCCTGCCTGTAGCAGTTCGCGCATACTTACTTGCGTCATAATAGTAGTCCTTGTTTTGGGTTGGGCCTCCACATATCCCATGCTTCAACCGGTCGAAACCAGCACCCTGAAACATGTGACGATATGTGTGTGGATTTGGTGCCCTTTACGGGCTGTTTTCTCCTCCGATTTGATGGCATTACTGTCATCCGAGCGGAAAGAGGCGCGCTTTATACCACAGCACAGCATGGGATTAAAGCCCCACGACCCTCCAGGCCACTGTTTTCACACACTTAACAACTCTCATTACAGCCCACAATAGGATAGAATGTGCCTCCCCCGCGTGCCGCCCAAGGGCTTAACCGCTGGTTATTAATAGTTTTTATCTATATTTATCATTTATCAATAGGTTATCAATGGGTGCGCTAGTAAAAACAGCCAACGAAATTGCCAAAATGCGGGTGGCGGGCAGCCTCGCTGCTGACGTACTGGAAATGATAAAGCCCCATGTACAAGTAGGGGTTTCCACCGGCGAGCTGAACACAATATGCCACAATTATATCACCGGAAAACAAGGTGCCATTCCCGCCCCCCTGAACTACAACGGCTTCCCAAAATCCATCTGCACTTCGGTCAATGATGTCATCTGCCACGGTATTCCCTCGGACAACAAGCGCCTGAAGAGCGGCGACATCGTGAACATAGATATCACTGTGATCAAGGACGAGTACCACGGAGACAGCAGCATTATGGTGCAGGTGGGCGATGTCCCGGCCCATGCCCAGCGCCTGATCCAGGTAACCCAGGAGTGCCTGTACAAGGCCATAGCCATGGTAAAGCCAGGTGCAACCCTGGGGGACATTGGCCAGGTCATTCAACAGCATGCAGAAAAGAACTATTACTCTGTTGTTCGTGAGTACTGCGGGCACGGCATAGGCAAGGTCTTTCACGAGGAGCCCCAGGTGCTGCATTACGGGCGCAAGGGAACCGGCCTGGTACTGGAAGCGGGCATGACCTTTACCATCGAGCCGATGATAAATGCCGGGCGCAGGCAGACCAAACTGAATAAAAAAGATGGCTGGACCGTAACCACAAAGGACGGACGCCTGTCAGCCCAGTGGGAGCACACCCTGGGTGTCACTGAAGACGGAGTGGAAATTTTCACCCGGCGCAGCAACGAGTCCTTCTAGGGTTTCCAGTGACTTCAACCACTCCTCTGCCCGGCGCACTGTTCGACATCGAGAAATTTCACTCCGATCTGGATACGGGCGAAGCTATTGCCTGTTGCAAACGCGCTATCGCCACGGCCTCAGACTACCTGGATAAGCAATTTCGGAACGAGATGGAGATGCGCCAGCTCCTCAATCTGCGCGCCCGTTTTATGGACAGCCTGCTGGGTGCCCTGTGGGACCGTGAAGACTGGCAGCATGCGGAACTGGCCCTGGTTGCCGTGGGTGGCTACGGCCGTGGCGAATTACACCCCAAGTCTGATATTGACCTGCTCATCCTGCTGGGTGAAAACTGCAAAGACTGCACTCATCTGCTGGAGAAGTTCCTCACCCACCTATGGGACATCGGTCTCAACATCGGCCACAGTGTGCGCAGTATTGACGAGTGTGTCGACAAGGCCCGTGGCGACATCACCATCCTGACCAACTTGATGGAGGCCAGGGTCATACGCGGCAACGGGGAACTAATGCATTCGGTTCGCCAGCAAACAGCCCCGGACAAGATGTGGCCCAGTGCAGAATTTTTTCGCGCCAAACTCGACGAACAAAGAGCGCGACACAGCAAGTTTGCCGATACCGAATATAACCTTGAACCCAACGTCAAAAGTTCTCCCGGAGGCTTGCGCGACCTGCAAATCATAGGCTGGATCGCCGAGCGGCATTTCGGCGTGGTATCCCTGGAGCACCTGACCACCGAGGAGTTTCTCAACCAGGAAGAATCGGACATCCTGGCACGGGGGCAGGACTTTATGTGGCGCGTACGCTACGCCCTGCATATGGTCACCGGCCGTGAGGAAGATCGCCTGTTGTTTGACCACCAGCGGGAACTCGCCAGCCTGTGGGGCTTTGAAGATGGCGATAAGTTGGCGGTAGAGCAGTTTATGCAGGTATATTACCGCTGGGCGGGGGCACTGGGGCAGCTAAATGACGTCCTGATCCAAAATTTTGACCAGGCCATATTGCACGCCGACACCGAGGACACTGTCGAAATCCTTAACGAGCGCTTCCAGATTCGCAATGGCTACATCGAATCGAGAACCGAGGGTCTATTTCAAACCGCGCCCTCCGCACTGCTTGAAGTGTTTCTGCTGTGTGCCACAAATGACAATATAATGGCCATCAGCGCCCCCACCGTACGCCAGATAAGAGACAATCGACACCAGATTGACGACAATTTCCGGGCCGATGCCGGCAATAAAAAAACCTTTATCAATATTCTCAAGGCACCTTTCAAACTGACCCGCCAGCTGCGCTCTATGAGCCGCTACGGCATACTGGGTAAATATTTACCCGAATTCGGCAAGATTGTTGGGCAAATGCAACACGATTTATTCCATACCTATACCGTGGACGCCCACACCCTGGAACTGATTGAAAATATCAGGCGATTCCAGATCCCAGAATTTGAAGAAAAATTTCCCGTGTCCAGTCGGGTGACAAAACGCCTGCCCAAAATTGAACTGTTGTACATGGCTGGCCTGTATCACGATATTGGCAAGGGTCGCGGTGGCGATCATTCTGAACTGGGCGCCGTGGATGCGAGAGATTTCTGCCTCAGACACGGGATAAACGAGGTAGATACCGAGCTGGTGGTGTGGCTGGTGCTCAACCATTTAACCATGTCTGCCGTCTCTCAGAAAAAGGATATTTCTGATCCGGAAGTCATCCAGCAATTTGCGCAGCACATGGGCGACCAGCTTCATCTGGACTATCTACTCTCCCTCACCGTAGCCGATATCAATGCCACAAACCCCACACTGTGGAATGCCTGGCGGTCAAGCTTGCTGCGCCAACTCTACACTGAAACAAGCCGCGCACTGCGGCGAGGCCTGGAAAACCCGGTGGACAAACAGGTGTTGATAGATAAAGCACGCGCAGCGGCGGCAGAACTGCTGGAATACCGCGGCTTCACCGGCGACGAACTGGATGAGCTCTGGCTGGAGCGCGGTGAAGATTATTTTCT
>JAUVBI010000306.1 GCA_030591305.1 Pseudomonadota bacterium | reverse complement strand
GGTAACTGCCATTTAGAACCGTCTGCCGCAGGGACGCGGCAGCCGAGCCTCCATGGATGGATTCACGGCGTGTTCTAAATGGCAGTTACCACTCTTTCCTACCGGATTATGACCCCGGTAGTGTACTACTTTTGCTCCAAAAAAAAGCCCCGTCAATCGACGAGGCCTTCGTACTTCACTGTCTGTGCGGCTTAGGCGCTTACAACCTGCACAAACTTGCGGCTTTTTGGGCCTCTGACAATAAATTCTACTTTGCCGGGCGCGGTTGCAAACAAGGTATGATCCTTGCCGATACCCACGTTAACACCCGCGTGGAAACGCGTACCACGCTGGCGAACGAGAATATTTCCAGCCAATACTGCTTCACCGCCAAAGCGCTTTACACCGAGACGCTTGGCATTGGAATCGCGACCGTTACGAGTACTACCACCTGCTTTTTTATGAGCCATTTTCCAACTCCCCCTTTAGGCCGAAATACCAGTAATTTTCACTTCGGTAAACCACTGGCGATGACCAGTCTCTTTCCGATAGTGCTTACGGCGATTAAATTTGATAATTTTGATTTTCTTGTGACGCCCCTGAGTAACCACTTCAGCGGTCACCTTGGCACCGGCTACAACCGGCGTACCAATTTTGACATCATCAACACCGCCAATCATAAGAACTCTGTCGAATTCGACAGTCTCACCCGTGGCAATTTCAATTTTTTCCAGCTTGAGGGTCTCGCCCTCTACGACACGGTGCTGCTTGCCACCGCTTTCTATTACTGCGTACATTGTATGCTCCGTTTAATTAGCCTGCTCGCATTTGAATAAAATCCCTTATAAATCAAGGGGGCAGAGCCAGGCACAAACATTTAATTTACCCTTCCCCGTGGCCTTTTGGGGCGCTACAGGGACAGAGGGCGGCGATTTTACTCAAATCGGCCCCCGTGGGCAAGGGTTATTTTCCATAAAAGACAATGGCTTAGAATGGCCATTGCTTGACAGTATGCGGGCCACACCCTAGCATGCGCGGGCATTTGTCGCTTGGGGTTTAGTCAGCTTTCACTATGGAAATTATTCGCGCATCAGTACGTCGGGAATTTGACCGGGTTAACGACTTGATCGTCGACCAACTGCAATCCAATGTCCCCATGGTTGAGAACGTTGGCCACTACATTGTGGATGCCGGGGGCAAGCGCCTGCGCCCTCTGCTGGTGTTGCTGACGGGCGCCGCTCTGGGTGCCTGTAGCGAGCGGCACATAAAATTTGCCGCGGTAATTGAATTTATCCACACCGCCACCCTGCTACACGATGATGTTGTCGATATTTCCAGTTTGCGTCGCGGTCGACCCACCGCAAATGCCGAGTTTGGTAATGCACCCAGCGTATTGGTGGGCGACTTCCTCTATACCCGCGCATTTCAGCTACTGGTGCAACTTGCCGATATGAACATTCTCAGCCATATGGCTGACACCACCAACACCATTGCCGAGGGCGAGGTGTTGCAACTGACACGCGCTGGCGATGTAAGCACCACCGAAGCCCAGTACCTGGAAGTGATAACTAACAAGACCGCCATATTGTTCGCCGCTGCGTGCTATGGCGCAGCGACAATTAGCGGCCAGGATGAGGCAACCAGGCAGCGGCTGCACACCTTTGGCCTAAACCTGGGCATCGCCTTCCAGATGATCGATGACGTACTCGACTACGAGGGTGACCCGGCCACCATGGGCAAAAACGTCGGCGATGACCTCACTGAAGGAAAACCCACCCTACCCCTCATCTATACACTACAGCACGGCTCGACCGTGGAGCAGGCCCTGGTCAGGAATGCCATCACGCACAAATCTGCCGAGCAACTGGAAGACATTGTGGCGGCGGTAACACGCTGTGGCGCCCTGGACTACACCCGCAGCCAGGCACAACACTACCACGACCTGGCCCTGGCACAATTGCAGCAGCTTCCCACCAGCGACCATCGCTCTGCTATGATTGCCATTACAGCCCTCTCTATCAATAGGGATCACTAAACCGACAGGGGCCACCAAGACAGATGGCAGAGACAACCCGTTTAACTGAACTGCCCGGTTTCAAGACACTGCAGGCCCTGGCTGCCAAACTCAAAAATGCCGACATCGAGCGCATGTTTGCAGCGGATGAGGCGCGCGCAGCGAACTTCAGCCTGAATGTGGCGGGGCTGTCCCTGGATTTTTCCAAACAGCTTTTGGACCGTGAGGCACATGCAGTCCTTCTCCAACTGGGAGCAGACGCTCAGCTAAAGCAGCGCGCCACCGCCCTGCTATCCGGAGGAGCCCTCAATTCCACTGAAAACAGGCCCGCCCTACACACTCTCCTGCGCGCCCCAGAGCTTGAACCCAGCGGTCAAAATACCGCCCTGACTGACAAGTTTGAAGAAGTCCTTGCCACCCGCAAGCGGATGAAACAGTGGGCTGAAACTCTCAATAGTGGAGAGCACAAGGGGTTTTCGGGCACAAATATCACCGACGTGGTCAACATAGGCATAGGTGGCTCGGACCTCGGCCCACGACTGGTCACCCAGGCCCTCAAACCGTTTCAAGGTAAACTGAGCTGTCATTACGTGGCCAATGTAGACCCCACGGATTTAACAGATACCCTGGCCGGACTGAGCCCGACATCCACCTTGTTCATTATTTGCTCAAAGTCCTTTCAGACACAGGAGACATTGACCAATGCCCTGACAGCCCGGCAGTGGATGCTGCGCGGTGGCACCTCGGCCGACCAGCTCAGTATGCATTTTCTCGCCATGACCACTAACCTGGACGCCGCGGCAGATTTTGGTATCGCCGCCGATAATTGCCTGCCCCTGTGGGACTGGGTAGGGGGCCGTTATTCAGT
>JAUVBI010000017.1 GCA_030591305.1 Pseudomonadota bacterium | reverse complement strand
GTTGAATTTCGCCTTGCACTTATTCCTGGTTATACCGACACCTTTGAAAATATCACCGCCACTATTCAGTTTTTAAAATCCATTGGGCAAGAATCAATCCACCTTTTGGAATATCACAATATGGGCGAGGTCAAGATTGACATTATTCAGGGCGATCAACCCAGGCTTGGGTTAAGCAATTACACGTCGGAAAAAATACACCAGGTACAGAGGCAGTTTAACGAAGCAGGTTTAACGGTTATCAATCGGCATGAAGCACCCGCTGGAATTGATATACGCAGTGACACGTGGACGCTCAAGAACTAACTCAAAAACGTCGGCACCATCGCATCAATCAGGCAGGGGCCTGTACTTTGCATGGCCGCCTCAAACTGCTCGTTAAACTCCTCGGCTGTTGTCGCCCGGGTGGCATCGACACCCATGCCCGTGGCTATGGCCACGAAATCCATATCCGGGGTGCCAACATCCAGGGTACTGGCCGCTTTAGGCCCCGGCGTACCGCCCCTGGCACCGGTGCGGGCAAACTCCAGCTCGAGGATGCTGTACTTGCGGTTATTGAAAATAACCACTGTAATGTCCAGGTTTTCCCGGGCCATACTCCAAAGAGCCGAAATGGTATACATAGCACTGCCATCGCCTTCCAGGCAAACCACCTTGCGATCGGGAACAGCCAGTGCAGCACCCACTGCTGCGGGTAGGCCCCAACCAATAGCCCCGCCAGTCAGATTGAGCCAGTCGTGAGGCTGGGCGGTAATGGTCAGGGGAAAACAGCCAATGCTGGAAGTGATTCCCTCATCAACCACCACTGCATTCTCGGGAAGAAAATGGGCAATACTGCTGCCACATGCCATCACATCCAGATCGCCGGTCGGAAGATCTGGCAGGGTTAATGGGTGAACATCTGGTTCCACATCAACCGCATCCAGTTTTTCCAACAGCGCTTCCAACACCTGGTCGATGTCTTCATTGACGGTCGCCAAAACAAACTCATTACAGCCCTCCGCCGCAATGGCACTGGGAAGATTGGGGTAGGCAAAAAATGACACGGGGGCCTTGGCGCCAATTAAAATCAGGTTCTCAATATCTTTGATGTAATCCACAGCCATTTCTGTGAGGTAGGGTAGCCTGTCAATAATCGCGGTACCGGCACCGCGAGCTACCCGTGCGGGGAAGGTGTCCGTACAAATACGGGCACCACTGGCCTTGCCAATTCGGCTCAACATCAAACCCTGCTCGGTATCAATTTCACGGCCGCCTATCATTATCATGCAGGGCTTGCCGGAGCGCAGCAGGGATACGGCTTCATCTATTTTACTGCTGGGAACTACATCGGCAGGAGCCAGAGAAACGCCCGGAGCCCGGCCATTGGGGTTGTCACCCCAGGACACATCTGCCGGCAAAATCAGCGTGGCTATCTGTCCTCTGCCAGCCTGCATAACGGCTTCAGCGGCATCCACACCAATATCTTCTGGCGTTTTGGAACTGTGCACCCAGTGGGAAACGGCACCCGCTATGCCCTCAATATCCGAAGTCAGTGGCGCATCATATTCCAGGTGATAGGTGGCGTGATCACCGACAATATTCACCATGGGCAGATTACCCTTTTTAGCGTTGTGAATATTGGCCAGAGCATTGCCCAGACCTGGGCCCAAATGCAACAAAGTCGATGCCGGCTTGCGCGCCATAACGGCATAACCTGCGGCCGCACCACTGAGTACGCCCTCAAACAGACACAACACACAGCGGATACCCTCCACCTCATCCAGTGCGGCAACAAAATGCATCTCCGATGTACCCGGGTTGGTAAAACACACCTCTATACCGCTATCAACCAGTGTTCCTAACAGACTCTCTGCACCATTCATGTTGATATTCTCCGAAGTATTATCATTGTCTATGCGTTGGCGGAGACAAAGTCTGCCGCCAATATTTTATTGGGGTTAAGAATATTTTTAGGATCCATCATCTGTTTCATGCGGCACATCAGTGCCAATTCATCCTGATTGCGACTACAGTGTAAATGCTCCCGTTTGGCAAGCCCGATACCGTGTTCTGCAGAAACCGAACCCCCGTAGCGACCCACAATAGTGTAGAGCAGTTCCTCCTGAGCATGGGGGTCAAACGCTTCAGGCTGTTTAGTTCCTAATATTATATGCAAATTGCAATCACCCAGATGACCGAAGATAACACAGATAGGATCATCAAATGCCTTCATCCCCGCTTGGACCTCATCGACAAAGGCCTCCATATTATCCAGCGTGACACTGATATCATAGGGAATCATGGGGCCAAGACTGAACAACTCCATCACATCATCCCTGACCTCCCAAATGGCATTGCGCTCAGACTGGGATTTCGCTAACACTGCATCTTCAAATAGTTCCTCCTCCATGGCCTGGCCCAGCATGTTCTCAAAACTCTCCGCATCGGCGTCGATATCGGAACCCAGTGTCTCAACAAGCACATAGTATCGGCTGCCGTGTGGCAGTGGTGGTGTGTGGTTCGAGCCCTCACGGGTAATATACTCATAGTATTCGGGCCACATCACTTCATAGGCCGACAAGGCACCACCGGCATGGCCGTCCAGGTAATGTAACAGCTTGATGAGTGCGGGAAATTCCGACACGGCAAGCAGGGCGGTATTCTGGCTCCTGGGCAGGGCGCGCAAGCGAATCACCGCCCGGGTAATCACACCCAGGGTACCCTCGGCGCCGATAAACATCTGCTTCAAGTCATAGCCGGTGTTATTTTTGATCATCTTATTCATGGAATTCACGATGGTACCGTCAGCCAATACAACTTCCAGGCCCAACACCATGTCGCGCATCATGCCGTAGCGAATTACCCGGTTGCCACCCGCATTTGTCGCCACAGTGCCGCCTATGGTCGCCGACCCCCTGGCGCCCAGGTCCAACGGTAACAACAGGCCCTCCTCTTCTGTGGCCTCGCCTGCAGTTTGCAGTATGCAGCCCGCTTGAACCGTCATGGTTCTGTTATGAACATCAATCTCCTCAATGGTATTCATGCGCTCCAGTGACAGGCCCAGTTCGTCGCCTGTCTTGTGAATAGCCTGGGTCAGGCCGCTCTTGCCACCAATGGGGATAATGGCTTGCCCGGCAGCGTGACAGATTTTCAGAATACCAGAGACCTGCTCGGTGGAATTCGGTTTCAGGATAATTTCCGGTAGAAAATCGTCGGCTTCACGCCGAATACCTTTTTCACCCAATAACTGGGTGAGAGACTCCAGAGTACTGTCTAACACTGCCATTTAACTCTCCATCGGTTTAACGTCATTATTACTTACCCAATTGCCATGGTGTTACTATAGCCGAAAAATGATAATCAGGGGACACCAGAATGCTGGGAAAACTAATCTTATATGGCGCAATTATCGCCGCTGCCTACTGGTACTGGAGCGGTCCCTACCAGGACAGCAATATATCGGGATACAACAGGGAACTACAAGAAAACAATGAAAAAATGTCCCTGTGCATGAAAGGCAAAAATTACAACGCCGGCGCCACGGGAAATGTCATTGGCAGCCCGGCAGAGTTATGTGCAGAAGAATACAACTTCTACCAGAAAGACGGCCAGTGGCACAGCTACGACTCAATCAGAAAAGGGTAAACGAAAATGAATACAGACAGGCTGGGGCCTGTATAACAGCCTAGCCACATTAGAGCTTATTGGCTAATCCTCATCAATACGCGGTACGGATGCCAATAAAGCTTTGGTATAAGGGTGTTGCGGGTTGGTGAGAATTTGTTCAGCACTGCCCTGCTCCACAATTTTGCCCGCCTGCATCACACCCACATGGTGAGCCAGTGTCGGCACGATAGACAAATCGTGGGTAATAAAAAGATAGGATACGCCGAACTCGCGCTGTAGCTCCTGTAGTAAATCCAGCACCTCCGCGCGAATAGACACATCCAGTGCGCTGGTGGGCTCGTCGCAGACAATCAATTCCGGCTCCACTGCCAGAGCCCTGGCAATGGCCACCCGTTGCAACTGGCCGCCAGACAATTCATGGGGGTAGCGCGAACTGAATTCTGCCGAGAGCTGTACCCGGTCCAACAGTAACGCCGTTTTCTCTTGCCTCTCAGACGCCGACAAACCAAGGCCCAGACTGATCATTCCCTCAGAAATAATTTCACCCACCGTCATTCTCGGGTTCATGGAGGAGTATGGGTTCTGGAAAATAACCTGAATTTTTTTACGATAAGGCAGCATTTTACTGCGGGATATACCCTGTATCGCCTCGCCCTTAAAGGTGATTTCACCGCCGGCGATCTCCTCCAGGTTGAGAATGGCCCGACCCAGGGTCGACTTGCCACTGCCCGACTCCCCTACCAGTGCGTAGGTTTCGGCGCGGCCAATGTTCAGAGACACGCCGTCTACTGCCCTGGTGTAATCAACCACGCGCTGCAGCACACCTTTGCGAATGGGAAAATGAACCTTCACATCCTTGAGCTCTAACAGCGGCTCCTGGGCCCGCTCATGATGGAACTTGGTCAGGTCTGGCAGGGCGTCAATCAAGCGCTTGCTATAGTCCTGTTGCGGGTTGTGGAAAAAATCGTGGACAGACGCCTGCTCGATAATTTCGCCCTGATACATGACGGCGACTTCATCGGCCACATGGCGTACAACACCCATATCATGGGTAATCAACAATACAGCCAGCTGGCGAGATTTCGTCAGCTCCTGAATTAACTCGAGCACCTGTTCCTGAATGGTGACATCCAGGGCGGTAGTGGGCTCGTCGGCAATTAACACTTCCGGCTCACACGCCAGCGCCATCGAAATCATAATGCGCTGCTGTTGGCCCCCGGATAATTCGTGGGGATAAAAGTCAAAGCGAGAGTCGGCCTCGGGAATACCTACCTCGTTAAAAAGCTCCACCACTCTGCGGCGCAAGCTTGAACCGCGTAGCGCTGTGTGCAACTTCAGGGTTTCTGCCACCTGCTTACCCACCGTTTGCACCGGGTTCAGGGCCGTCATGGCATTCTGGAATATCATCGCCACTTTATGCCCGCGAACTTCCTGCATTCGAGACTCAGGGAGCGCGAACAGATCCTGCCCCATGGCCTCCACCGAGCCGGAGGTTATCTTTAAAGCGTCGGGAAGTAATCGCATCGCCGCCATGGAGGTTACAGATTTGCCACTGCCCGACTCTCCAACCAGGGCAAAAATTTTCCCGGACTGTAGTTCAAAGCTTACATTCTTGATGATCTTGGTGTCGGTACCCGCCAGAGTCACTTCCAGGTCGGTAATACGCATGCGCATATTATTCATGCTTCATCTCCTCCCAGGCGGGTTCGCGGATCAAAGGCGTCTCGCACCAGATCTGAAAAGAGGTTGGCCGCCAGAACGATGACAAACATAAAAAAGAATGCCCCGGTAAGCGTCCACCATATGGCGGGCTCACGGGACAACTCCGCCCGGGCACCATTAATCATATTGCCCCAACTTCCCATAGAGGGGTCTATGCCCACGCCAATATAGGACAGCACCGCCTCGGCCAAAATCAGGGCGCTAAAGTCCAACACAAAGGTAATAAGAATAATATGTACCAGGTTGGGCAGAATATGCCTGCCTAGGATGCGCGTGTGACTGACACCAAATGCGTGGGCAGCCTGCACATAACCCAACTGGCTTATTTTAAGTGTCTCTGCCCGTATCAATCGGCATAACGTTGACCAACTGGTGACGCCCAATATGAAGCACAATGCCACAAACCGGGCGTCTGCTTTTTCCATGCCTATGGAGAAGAAGTCGGGGTTGAGGTCGATATATACCTGGAATAAAAGCACCGAGGCGGCGATGAGTAAAATGC
The DNA here is from genome assembly GCA_030591305.1 of Pseudomonadota bacterium. The sequence continues at coordinate 15,824 of JAUVBI010000017.1, read as the reverse complement.
CGGGGATAGAACTGAGCGTTGTATAGAGATACTGCACAACATCATCTACCCAGCCTTTAAAGTAGCCCGCCGTTATTCCCAGGGTAACCGCAATAGGCAACATAATCAGTGTCGCCAGAGTACCCAACAATACTCCAGTACGTATTCCCTTTAAACTCTGGAACAGGACATCTGTACCGCCTTTATCTGTACCCAACACATGATAATGATGACTAATGTCGACCAACCAAAAACCGGTACAAATAATAATGGTCTGGGTAATCCAGGAAACATGCCAGGGAAATAGTCCCCGTCCCAGAAACAACCACTGCACCCCAATTAACAGTCCCGAGAACAGTAACCCCAGCGCCAGCGGCACGACACTCTTGGCCATGACATCCGACCACTTATCTGCGGGGTCTTCCAAATCTAGTCCGGCATATTTAAGGGCCGGGAAAGCTCGCACATCCCTGCCCTGATCGTCTTTCATATTCTTCTTTTCAAAGGATAACAGTGCAAAAGGTGCCGAATAGGTTCGCTCAAAACGCTCGCCCATTCCTCCAGTGAGAACATCAAAAATACTGGTGACCTTATTGTCGTAAAAAATCTCCTCTGTCTGGACACCTTCAGGCGCTTCCAGAGCCCTGCGAAAATGTAGGCTGTCTAACAAGGCAATCCCCACATAGGTGAGAATAACGGTAAAGGCCACCATACCAAGCTTGGAAGAAAACACTTGCGCCCAGCGTTCTCTTGTCAGGGGGTCTTCACGCAGCTTGTAAAAGAAAATAACGAGGGCGATCACCAGCATGAAAATCAGGCCATCTGACCAGAGTAATATCGGTTTCATCAGTGCTGTCCCCTTAACTCAGTCGAACCCGGGGGTCGGCCCAGGTATACGAAATATCGGTGAGAAGAAGACCGGTGATATACAAAATTGAGCCAATGAAAACCATGCTGCGAACAATGGCAAAGTCCTGGGAACGAATAGCATCCAGCATATAACTCCCCAACCCTGGAATACCAAAAAAGGATTCAATAAGCAGGCTGCCCATAAATAAGGTGGGGATTAAAACCACAACCCCCGTGAGAATGGGAATCAGCGCATTGGGCAAAATATGCTTAAATAAAATACTGATCTCACTACAACCCTTGGCCCGGGCGGTGCGCACATAGTCCTGATTGGCCTCCTCCAGAAACAGCGTACGATACCAACGTGCCCCGGCACCAATGCCTGCTATTACACCAACCACTACCGGCAATATCAGGAACTTCCATACCTGCCCCTGGGCATCAAACCCTGAAATAGGTACCAGGCGCCAGGTCTTGGCTACCATGTACTGACCACCAATGATGTAAAACAAATAGGAGATGGACATCAGGCCCACGAACACAAACACCGTCCACCTGTCCAGACGGGTGGCGTGAAACATCACTACCATCAGGGCCACGCAGATGTTTACCCATATACCAATAACGAAGGTAGGCAGAGCTACCGCCAGACTGGGCCACATTCTTATCGAGATATCGGAAGTGATATTTCGGCCACTCTCGGAGCGACCAAATTCGAAGGCAAACAGCTTAATGGATTTGGTGAAAAATATTGTATCGGTAACAGCGGCAACACCATCCGCATCAGAATTCAGGAACAGCGGTTTGTCGTAGCCGTTTTTCTCTTTCCAATTGGCAATAGCTTCAGGCGTTACATATTTAGCCCCCAGTTGGGACACTGCCATATCGTCCGGGGAGTTCACCACAAAAAAGAGTGTGAAGGTCAGTAAATTAACACCGATTAAAATTGGGATCGCATAGAGCAGCCGTCTAATTATGTAAGCAAACATATGATTCTTTTCCTTTTTATTCTTTGGCTATAAAACTAGCGGGCAGTCGCATTTTGACGGCGCCTGTAAGCGATAATACCGGGCACCACCATGCAGAGACTGAGCAACACGCCGACATACAGCGGCCAGGTTACCGGTTGATTCCATTGCGCTCGCTTTTCATCACGCAATTGGGTATCGAGGCGGATATATTTCAAGGTCCCCTTGTCGATACCGTGTCGCTTTGTGTTGTATACCCAGGCGTTGTTCAAATATATTTCCTTGGGCGTGAAGGCGTACAGCCAGACAGCATCATCCTGGAACAGTTTCACCATTTTTGCGACTTCCTTGTCCCGCTCTTCCCCAGGAGGAAGCACCCGCATAGCGCGAAATGCCTCGTCATACGCCTCGCTGGCGTAGTTCGCATTGTTGGCGCCATCACACTTGCATTCCAGAGGGCTCTCAGGACCGTACAATAAAAACAGGAAATTTTCGGGATCGGGGTAATCTGCCAACCAGCCATGGGAAAATATCTGGGTATTGCCGGTAAGGTATTTTTCCCGGGTGCGGTTCCAGTCCGCAGGACGATACTCTACCTGGACACCAATCTGGGAGAACTGTCTGTCCATCCAGTTCATCATGGGGTTACTGATTGCCTGGGATTGGACATCAATAAATATCTTCAGGGGCTCACCGGTGCGCGCATCCCTGCCATTCGGATAACCCGCTTCCACCAGCAACTGCCTGGCGTACTCTATGGGTTTACGTTTTCTGGCACCGTCTACCCAATCGTAGACCTGAGGGTTCATACCCGCTTCACCATCCTTGTTCCCGGGAATACCCGGGGGAATGGGGCTCTGGGCGGCAACCCCGTTCCCTTTATAAAAGATATTGAGGTATTCTTCGGTATTAAAGGCGATCTGCAGTGCCTTGCGCAGCTTGCGCCTCTCATCCGTGTAACCACCAATAACAGGGTCACGCATATTAAAACCGTAATAATATAAGGAAGGTTTTACAGCCTCTGAGACCGTTATGCCGTGATCAGCCAATTCGGGGGCAGCTTCCAGGCCGTCGGGGCCTACCACAAAAGCCTGGTCGAAAAAGCCGTTGGTATTGGCATGTACTTCGCCGGACCGGTCATAGTAGCCCTGCAAAAACTTGGTCCACAGTGGTAACACCTCTTTTTCCAAGCGATAAACCGCCCTGTCAATAAAGGGTAAGCGCTTGCCCGCATCGTCGAGTAAGCCCAACTCGGCATCGCCCGGGGCACCCTCGCTGGGATAGTAATCCTCCCTGTAATTGGGATTTCTCTCCAAAATGATCTCGGTATTAGGGTCATTCTTTACCATCATGAAGGGGCCGCTACCCACAGGCCACCAGTCCAGCGTGAGGTTGCGATCTGCAAAACCCGGATTCTTGTAAAACTGGTCTACTTCGGGTGCTACCGGTGCAAAAAAGTGCATGGCCAGCCAATACACAAACTGCGGGTAACGCTCTTTAATCGTGATGGTCAGTGTCTGTGAGTCGACAACATCCACCCCCGCCATTGAATAGTTGTCCAGGTTTAACCACCCGTTGCGCTCTACACCTTGTAATTGCTCAGAGAGCTCACTCATGCCGACGATATACTGGGACATGAAGCTGAGCATGGGCGATAGGTTAACCGGATCTGCCAAACGTTTTATCTGGTAAGCGTAGTCATTCGCCTGTACAGGCCTGGCACCGGTTTGTGGAAAATCGGAAAGGGTTTTGAACGCGGCCCCATCCTCGGCATTGTCGAACAGGTACAGGGCTTGTCCACTCACATTTTTGGCAAAGGCCGGGTGGGGCTGGAAGTGCTCATCTTCGCGAATATGCAACGTATATCGCGTGAATGCGATGTTGCCCGCTCCCTCGGCAATGACATTGCCGTCGGTATCTAAAAAATCTACTTCTGGCAGGGAGCCCAGCCCCAGAGGCACCAGTTCGTAGGGTCGCTTCAGAAAGTGGTAGCCCAGGGGGGCTTGATAGATCTGGCTTATAAACAGGCTTTCATCCGAGGCGTAGGAAATAACCGGGTCCAGGTGTTTGGGCGGGGCCGGTGACATAACCGACTGGTAGGTAACCATACCCTCGGGATTGGCGGGATTGGGGTCATTCCAGGGATCTTCGCTACAGGAGGCCAGAGCCATCGCACAAATTGAAAGGACGACTGCTGTGGAGGCCGCCCGCACACACAATTTCATAGATATCCAACTCGAGTTTTTGTTATGTCAATGAGACGTACAACACGATTACAACCTCAATACTGAGGATAAAACAAAGCCATTCGTTTTATGGCCAATCGCCTCTATACTGTCACCCAACTTACATGGCTACACTATAGATCAATATTGGGGATGTAGCACACACTGTGTGCACCAGCCCACTCATAAGGAATAACAATAATGACGAGTACTGCCATCGACCCGGCAACCGATACCGGTTTTTTCGGCCACCCCAAAGGTTTGCTTATTTGCTTCACCACCGAGATGTGGGAGCGGTTCTCCTTCTACGGCATGAAGTTTCTGTTGTTGTTATACCTCACCAAATACCATTTATTCAGCGACGCCAATGGGCTTGAGGTTCTTGGGGGCTATGCTGCACTCGTCTATGCCATGCCAGTAATCGGTGGCCTGCTGGCAGATCGCTACCTGGGTATGCGCAAGGCCGTGGTCTTTGGCGGCCTGCTATTGGTAATGGGACACTTCGGTATGGCCTTCGAGGGAGAGCAGGCCCGCCTGGTCAATGGCGAGGTGGTGCGGGACGAAGGCGCATTACAGATATTCTATTTCTCACTGGCCTTGATCGTCATTGGTGTAGGCTTTCTGAAGCCCAATATTTCCACCATCGTGGGCCAGTTGTATGCCCAGGACGACCCCAGGCGGGACAGCGGCTTCACCATCTTTTACATGGGCATTAACCTGGGCGCCTTTACCGCGACCCTGTTGTGTGGCTACCTGGGTGAAACCTATGGCTGGGGCTACGGTTTCGGTGCGGCGGGCATTGGCATGCTGGCAGGACTCATCAGCTTTCTCTATGGACAAAAACACCTGCACGGACATGCAGAGCCCAAAGACCCCGAATTACTCAAACAAAAATCTGCCATCGGCATCTCCAAGGAGATGACTATATACCTGTGCGCCCTGGGTGGCGTGGCAGTGGCCTGGCAAATGCTGCAGTTCCACGGCGCCGTGGGAACACTGTTGAATGTCCTTTCCGTGGTTGTACTGGTGGGTATGGGCTGGTTCATCACGGTCAAGTGTAATGCGGACGAGCGCAGTCGCATGATCGTACTGATTATCCTGATTACCTCCACGGTGGTGTTCTGGGCACTGTTTGAACAAAGTTCCGCCTCCATGACCCTGTATGCAGACCGGGTACTGAACCGCAATCTGTTAGGCGTGGAGCTGACGGCGTCCCAGTTTGGCGCGATGAACTCCATGTTTATCTTTATGTTCGCACCGTTCTTCGCCTGGATGTGGACGGCTCTTGCGCGCAGAGGCCTGGAGCCCAGCACCCCGGTGAAGTTCGCCCTGGGCATAGGCCAGGCTGGCCTCGGCTTTGGTGCCCTGGTAATCGGCGCCAGCATGCCGGATGAATCTGGCCGCGTTTTCGCCTATTGGATGGTGCTGGCGTACTTGCTGCACACCACCGGCGAGTTGTGCCTCTCACCCGTGGGCTTATCGGCGGTCACAAAATTGGCCGTACCCAGTGTGGTCGGCGTAATGATGGGGGCCTGGTTTCTCGCCACCGCCTATTCTGAATTTGTCGCTGTGCAGCTGTCAAAAATCGCCGCCATTGACACGGTAAACGGCGGTGTAACCGATATCAGCCTCGCCCTGGCAAGTTATACCGACCTGTTTACCAGCCTGTTCTGGGTGGGGCTTGCTGTGTCTGCCTTTATGCTGCTGATTTCACCGCTGTTAAAGAAAATGATGCGCGGTATCCACTGAGAAGTTAGATAAATGAAACACTACCCACGTCCACTTTCTCTACTTCCCATGGCATTGACCCTGCCAGAACAACTGAAATCAGTATTGAACTGGCGGGCAGTACTGCCTTTGCAAACCGCCAAAAAATAGTCGCTGTAAAATAGAATGAGCAAACAAGAATTCGACATTATAGTACTGGGTGCCTCGGGCTTTACCGGCCGCCTGGTGGTAGAGTATTTACTCGCGACCTACGGTGTGGATGGAGACCTGAAATGGGCCATAGCGGGACGCAACAAGTCTAAACTGAAGAACGTTCGCGCCCGCTACCTGGCCGAAAAACAGCGGGACTTGTTGCCTATTCTTATTGCCGATAGCCAGGATGAAAAAAGCCTGGCGGATCTGGCAGCCAAAACCCGGGTGCTGTGTACCACCGTCGGTCCCTATGCACTTTATGGCACACCCGTGGTAGCAGCCTGCGCCGCTGCAGGCACACACTACTGCGACCTGACCGGTGAAATACACTGGATGGTGAAAATGATCGCCCAGTATCAGCAGGCCGCCGAAGAAAGTGGCGCCCGTATTGTCCACACCTGCGGTTTCGACTCCATCCCATTTGATCTGGGAACCTGGTTTTTGCAGGACGCCATGCAAAGCAAACACGGCGTCCCCGCTCGCCAGGTTAAAACACGAATTGGTCGCATTAGTGCCACAGCCAGCGGCGGCACCATTGCCAGCATATTTAATATGATGGTCGAGGCTAAAGATGACCCCTCCGTTGTCCGCTCCATGGAGGACCCATACTCCCTCAACCCCGATGGGGCTGCAACAGGTCCGGACGGTCCCGACCAGACCGGCGCCCGCTTTGACAAAGATTTCAATCAGTGGACCTCCCCTTTCATGATGGCTGTGGTCAACACCCGGGTAGTGCGGCGCAGTAATGCTCTGTTGGGATTCCCCTGGGGCGAGGACTTTTCCTACACGGAGGCCGTTCTGAGAAAATCTAGATTTAAAGCGGTGAGCGACGCCGTGGGAGGTCGGGTGGGAATGGCCGCCATGGCCATGGGGCCAACACGACGCCTGGCGGAACATCTTTTACCCAAACCCGGTGAGGGTCCATCGCAGCATGCGCGCGAGAAGGGCTTCTACGAAATATTCCTGCATGGCGTACACCCTGACGATAAAAGCAAAGACATGCGCCTTAAAGTCACCGGTGATATGGACCCAGGTTATGGCTCCACCTCAAAAATGCTGGCCGAAGCAGCCGTTTGTCTGGCCAAAGATGATATACAGGTAGGTGGTGGTTTCTGGACGCCGGCCTCTGCCATGAATGCAAAACTTATAGACAGGTTAACAACCAAGGCAGGGTTGGCCTTCAACGTAATTCCAACATCTTGAAATCTCTTGTTTTTCCCATTTTATACTGGCATAAGCCATTGAAACCTCGTACATTCGGGACAATATTTCCTTAAATATACCCATTGGGAGGTGATGACGCGGGGTGGACAAATATAACCTCACGTTTAATGGAGAAATACTACCCGGCCAGGATTTGGCGGAGGTTAAGGCACGCTTTGCGAAAGCACTCGCTATAGACGACCCCAGCCGCGTTGCCTTGTTTTTCTCTGGCAAAGAGGTCACCCTCAGGCAAAATCTCGACAAGAGTAACGCCGAAGCCTTCTACACAAAAATGTACCGCACCGGTGCCGTGCTAAAGCTGGTAGCCCTTGATAAAGAGACCCCTCCCCCTCGCCCCACTGCAAGCATAGACCACAGCTTTCACCGCGGCAGTGCTGGAAATGTGGAACAAAGCTGGCCCGTTAGAAGCCCAATAGTAAAAAAACCTTCCGCTGTAACCGATAAGAACAAGCGCGGCAACGCCGTATTACAGGCGGAGGCACTGCAACGTAAACAAGCCGAAGAGCTTGCGGCGACACTGGAAAATAAAAAACGACTGGCTGCAGAAAGAGTCGAGGAAGAAATAGCGCAAGCCAATGCAAAGGAAATGGCACGACTACAGGCTCTCGAGGAAAAAGCCCGCCAGAAAGCTGCTGAGGAAGCTGCCAAAAAGAAGGCCGCGGAAGAGCTAGCCCGTAAAAAAGCCGCCAAGGAAGCTGCCAAAAAGAAGGCCGCGGAAGAGCTAGCCCGTAAAAAAGCCGCCAAGGAAGCTGCCAGACAAAAAAACCTGAAACTGGCGGCGAAGAAAGAGGCTGCTGCCCAAGCTGCCAGACTTCGGACGGAACTTGCAGAACAGAAACGGTTACACGCTAAGGCAGCTGCCAGGGCCAGGGCTGACGAGAAGCGAATAGAGGACAAATTACGCGCTCTGGCAAAAACTCAGCAGACAGAGAGCACAGCCCAGGCGGCAACGCTGAAAAAAAAGCAGCGCGAAGAGGTGAAGCAAAAGGCTGCAGAGAGTGCCGCGCGGGCACGCCGCGAAAAACAGACACTTGAGCAAGTCACCAAACAACAGGCAGAGGAACAGCGAGAGGAACAGGCGGCCCTCGATCGAGCCGCCGAGGGAAGCGCGCGGCTGGAGAAACTTAAAAATATCGCCCATGTCAAAAAGCCACTCTCTACTGTGCCCGAGCCGAGGCCAGAGAATGAGCTTCCCCGACGCCAGCCGGGAGCACCCAATCTGTTCAGCCTAAAACCCTTTCGCAATACAGCCAAAATTCGGCAGCGGGTAGAAAAATCCCAACAGCTTATGAAAGCAATGTTTATCACCTCGGTGGCGACACTGCTGGCGCTGCTAATCCTGAGTACGCGTTACGCACTTTTACCCACGGCGCCACCCGTCGTTAGTGGCCCGGGCGCAGTAGTCGTGGGCTCCCATTCAGGGCTAGTCATTACGGCCGGGGAGCAGCTATTTCTCCTTGACCGATCGGGTGTCGATAGCAGTAATTTCCCTCTTTCTGAATTGGGCGTAAGTTCGCAGGCAAACCTGCTGGGTTTTGATGCCGCAGGCCAACTGGTCTTACAGCAGAAGCAGGAAACCGCCGATGGCACCATCATCTGGTCTCTCCTGAGTTGCAAGATAGAGACCCGCAAGTGCCAAGCACATGAGCCTGGCTTATTCACTCAGCGTATCAGCAGTTATATCGTCGACTCACGCACTGGAGAGACCTATCTTGCCTCCGCTGCCAATAGCCTGCTGTCCAAACTGGATAGCGAAGGCAAACTCCTGAGGCAGGTAAAAATAGACATGCCCGCACAGCCTACTCTCGTACTTCACGAGGGCCTGCTCTATATGAACAGTGCAGCCGGACCCGCCGTTAGTATATATCGGCCGGACAACAAGGGCTTTGGAGAACAACTGGACGAAGTGCTGCTTCTGCCTGCCCCGGCCTTGGAGAAGAAGCAAAGCCAAATAGGCACATTCGCGTGGTCTGCCAATAGCTGGTGGGTAGCCATGAAAAATCCCGACAAACTGGAGGCAGACTTGTATCGGTTCGACGCCAACTGGAATTTCCTGTCCAGTGTGGCACTAACCCCGAACAGCCGTCCGGAGCAACTCGTCACCTGGGTAGACAAGGTGCTGGTCTTTGACAGTAAGACACCTACCATTCAACGCTTTAACTCGCAGGGCCAGGCAGAAATACCACTTACTCCGCTGGCACTCCAGAGCTACATAGACAATGCACAACACAGCGTAGCCCTGTCGCAAAAACTCTGGCATGCCAGTCTGGGCTTTCTGGCCCTTGTGGGGATAGGGAGTTATTTACTGGGCCGCCTGCACCAATTACGCAGCCTGGTTTATAGCAAGAATAAGGTCCGGGGAGCTGAGCCCGTTGACGACAAAGAAAAATTGATCCGCTGGATAGACCCACAAAGCAGCCGCAGCACTGCCTATAAGAAGCTGGCAATTATCTACAGTATTTTGTGCTTTTTGGTACTCGCTGTTATCTTCTCTCTGACACTACCGGCTGCAATAATGCTGGCTGCCACATTGTTGCTCGCTGGTCCCGCCACCGCGCTCGCCCTGCTCTGGACCAGCCAGAGCGGACACATAGGCGTGCTAAAGGACCAACTGATATTGGTTGACCAGCATAATATGTACCATATAGACGGTGGTTCCAGGGTTCATTACCGCAATAACTTTCTCCTGCTGGATGATATTGTGGTCTTTATAGGTACTCGCAGACTACCCGTGTTTTCCACCGAACAACTGGCAGCGAAAGTTGTCCCCCTGGCACTGGCAGGGATAAAAGTCGACCGAAAAACCGTGGTAATAAAACTGATACAGAGCGCTCACCCCATCGCAAAAGGCCTGTATGCCTGCGCGGCTGGCCTCGCTGCTGCCATAATGTGTTTGCTGCTTTATTAGCATGCAGCACATTGTTGGGAATTTCGATATACTCACTTGAAGTACACCCACCAAAATGCGCCACCACGATAATTAATAAGACAAGTGACAACCATGGATACAGAAGCGGGAAATCAACACAGCAACCAGGCTACTCCGCGCTTCCAGGTTGCACTATACGTGACCTGCCTGGTCGACCTTTTTCGCCCCTCTGTCGCCTTTGACAGCATACAATTGCTGGAACAAGCCGGATGTAAAGTGACCGTACCCAGCCTGCAAACCTGCTGCGGCCAACCCACCTACAATACCGGCGACTATGAGTCTACCATTCCACTGGCCAGGCAAGTTATAGAGGCGTTCGAATTTGCCGACTATGTGGTAGTGCCCTCTGGTTCCTGCGCGGGCATGATCGTCCATCACTATCCAAAACTTTTACAGGATGAATGGCACGACCGTGCACTGGCACTGGCCGCCAAGACATTCGAGCTAACGACCTTTTTAGCTGATATTGCAAAAATTGAGAAAGCCCCCGGGCAGACCCGGCAATTACCCAGTGTGACCTACCATGATAGCTGCGCTGGCCTACGGGAGTTGGGAGTAAAAAATCAACCCCGCGCCCTGCTAAAGGACCTGTACAACCTGGAAGTATCTGAAATGAGCCAGACAGAGGTGTGCTGTGGTTTTGGCGGCACGTTCTGTACCAAGATGCCTGAGTTGTCGGGCAAAATGGCAAGCGACAAACTCGACAACGCCCTGGCAACGAAAGCGACGATACTGGCGGGGGGAGACATGGGCTGCTTGATAAATATCGCCGGCAGAGCCAAACGCCTGGGCAAGGTCATCGAAGTCCGCCATATCGCAGAATTGCTGGTCGACGATTTGAACGGGCCCGCTATTGGCGAGGGTAAGTCATGACGGTAGCAGAGAAAGAGCTGGGCAGCCGTGCTTTTAAGAGCAATGTCAGGGCGTCCCTGGAAGAGACCGAGAAAGTAAAACGGCGCGATATGCTGGGCCTGTTTATGCCCATGATAAGAGACGCTGCCGTCAGCGAGTTTAGCGGCTTCGAGGAACTGCGGCAGCACGTTAAGAAAATCAAACAGCACTCCCTGAACAACCTTCATCACTACCTGTCACAATTTGTGCAGGAGGCCCAAAACAACGGCAACCATGTTCATTTTGCCCAGGGCTCCGAGGATATGAACAATATCGTGCTGGATATCTGCCAGCAGCACGGTGCCCGGCGTATCGTCAAGGGCAAGTCAATGGTGACCGAGGAAACCCACTTGCTGACGCACCTGGAACGCGCCGGCATGCAGGTTATAGAAACTGATCTCGGCGAATATATTATCCAGCAGGCTGGAGAGACACCCAGCCACATTGTGGGTCCCGCACTGCATAAGTCCGTGGACGAAATTCGCGAGCTGTTTATGGCAAAACACGATCTGGGCGACAGAGTGTTGGAAGGGCCTGCCGAGATGGTGGCCGAAGCACGCACCGTACTACGAGAGCACTTCCTGAAAGCAGATGTCGGTATCATCGGCTCCAACGCGCTTATCGCAGAAAGCGGCTACTCCATGCTGGTAACCAACGAGGGCAATGGTGATCTGTGCGCCAACTTGCCCCGGGTTATGATCACCTGCACAACCATGGACAGAGTGGTGCCGCGGGCAAAGGATGCGATGTCTCTGCTGCGCCTGTTGGTTCGCTCTGCCACCGGCCAAGCGGTAACCTGCTATACCAGTTTTTACTCTGGGCCACGCCGGGAAGGCGATACAGACGGCCCGATTGAAACCCATATAGTACTGCTGGACAACAAGCGCAGTGATATTCTAGCCAGCAATTACTGGGAGATGCTGCAGTGCATTCGCTGCGCCGCCTGCCTGAATCACTGTCCCATCTACATAGGCGTAGGTGGCCACGCCTACGGTTCTGTTTATATGGGGCCCATGGGTTCTGTATTGACGCCATTGCTCACGTCCCTGGAAGACAGCAATGCCCTGCCCAACGCTTGCACCGCCTGTGGTCGCTGTGCGGAAGTCTGCCCCGCCAGTATCCCCCTGCCCGACCTGCTGCGAGACCTGCGCCACGATGAAACCCGGGCAAAACTCTCACCAACACGCTGGCGACTGGGTATGAAAATTCACGCTTGGCTACTGTCTCACCCCTGGCTTTATCACAAATCGACAGCGCTGGGCATTCCCATACTGGCCATGCTTGGCAGGAAAAAGGGCAGTTTTAAATCACTGCTGCTGGCCAATGGCTGGACCGACGAGCGAGACTTTCCCGCCCCCCAGGGTCGTACCTTTATGCAGCAATACCAGCCTGACAGAGACGACAACAATGACGCAGGATAACGCCCAAACTGAATTGATGGCTAAGCTTCGCCGCGCAACTGCGCAGGCGCCAGCCGAGAAAATTGCGTCCGAGTTAACAAGCCTGGGGCAGGCACCTGTGCCAACGCTTCCGGCGCAGGAGTTGTGTGAAGCATTTTTAATAAACGTACTCAAGAACCAGGGCACCATCAACTGTGCAGCCAACCGATCCGAGGCGGTAAAAGCCATAGCGAATTACCTGCATGAGCGCTTTCACACCCGTAAACTGGTGGCGGGACACGACCCCCGTCTGGCAGCCATGCCCTGGCGTGACGGTGGCGTACTCCCCCGCTTTGGCGCCGCAGAGCACGACTATACTCTTCCGTCATCGCCTGCCAGTCTCAGTTACGCCAGGCTGGGCGTGGCAGAGACGGGCTCTATCGTTACCTTCACGGGTAAATCCAATCCCGCCGCCAACAACCTGCTGGTGGAGGACCATATCGTCCTGCTGGATGTGGCTGACCTGGTGGCAAACCTGGATGACGCATGGCTAAAAATCAACTCAACCCTGGATGAAGAGGGTCGACCCAGAGGGGTTAATTTTATCTCGGGGCCATCGAGTACCGGTGATATTGACGCTCAACTGGTGATGGGTGCACATGGCCCTCGAGCCTGGCACGTCATCCTGTTGGGAGACATACCCGATGCAGCCATGGCGAATGCCCGGGGCTACATCGAGAGACGATTAAACAAGCTATAACGGCTTATAGCTGTACTTCTGCCCGCCCAGGGCGGCCTCATACATCAAACCACCCTTGGCGATAGTGAAAATAGCCATGCCTTTACGATAACCACTATGACTCGCCGTAGTTGCGTCATTTCGGCCACCACTGATACCGCTGGAAGCACCGCCGCCGGTATTGGCCTCAGCGGAAACACCCGCTGTGATCGCCACGGCCGATGCTTGGGCACTGAATTCAAAATTGCCAGAGGTGAAAGATTTAAATGCCCGCTCATCCTCAAAGAAAATGATCTGACTGAAGGCCTGGCCGCCCAACTGGAACCCGATAGTAACCTGGGTCATTTTGGAGGTGCCCATTTTCTTACCAGCCGCATATACACCACCTGAACCGTGGGCCCCACCGATGCCAATGCCGCCTTTACCAATAGTGGGAAAAATGGCATAACCATAGCTCTTGTTAAAATAAGCACCGCTCTCCCCGGCATTTCGGAACGAGTCGGCCGCCTCTGCGTCGCTATCTGCCCAGACAGTTTGACCAAAGACCGAAAATAGAAAGAGAACTAAAAATGCTCTTAGCGTTGTTGACATGATAATTACCCTGAATTGATTAACAAAATGCCCTGTGAGCCAGGCTGTGACTATTGCGGCTTGTATCTTAATCCTAAATGGAGCCGCGTTGAACCTTTTACTTCAGGCTGCGGAAAATTCTTTCATAACAAAATCTACACGCTGCGGCACTGTAATTTTACGTTTTTCCCGCAAGCTCTCGATTTTTCGCAATCGTGGCAAAAGGCCCTGATTGTTGGCAATCTGGATAGCCAGGCCCGGGCGGGCATTTAGTTCAAGCAGTTGTGGCCCAAGAAGCTTGTCGAGCACCAGGTCGGTACCGATATAGCCCAGGCCCGTCATATCACAGCAGCGGGCGGCAAGCACTAACAGGTCCCGCCAATTGGGAATGACAATATCTTCCAACGCCTGATTGGTATCCGGGTGACGGTGAATACGCCGTGAGAACTGTACAGCGTTCAGGTAACGCCCACTATCCATCGACAGGCCGACACCTACCGCACCCTGATGCAGATTGGCCTTGCCATCGGAGGCGTGGGTGGCGAGGCGCAGCATGGCCATGACCGGGTAACCGCGAAACACAATGATTCTGATATCGGGAATACCCTCATGAGAATAACCGGCAAAGCAATCGTCGAAGGCGATTAAATCTTCTATTAAAACGATATCGGGCGTCCCGCCCAGGGAGTAGAGGCCCGCCAGGCAATTACTCATATGACGCCGAATATCCCCAATATCCAGCAATTCGCCCGAGCTTTTAATAAAATGATCCCCACTACGCCGGGTAATGACCAGAATCCCCTTGCCACCCGAGCCCTTGGCTGGCTTAAGAACAAAACTGTCGCGCAGCCGTAGCTGCTGCTCAATATGGCTTATCTGATGCTGCTCCCGAACCACAAATTGCAAGCCTGGGGTGGGGACGCTGTGCTCCTGTGCCAGTATTTTAGTCTTGAGTTTGTTGTCTACCAGGGGGTACAGCCTGCGATCATTATAACGGCCTATAAAGTCCAGGTTACGGCTGTTCATTCCCAGCATGCCGAGGTCACCCAGTCTACCAGGGCGTATCCAGGCCACCACGACTAGTCCTCCTCCATGGCGCGGAAGCGGTGTAGTTCCGAGAGCTTGTAGCCCGTGTACTGGCCCATGCCGAGGATAGCGGCCAATAAAACCAGGTTCACCTCCGGAAAATTAAAGGTCAAATGTTTGAGCAGGGGCATATCCATAAGTAGGTAGGCAATAATAGCCACAAACAGGCTGCCCCCCCCCTGAATTAACACTTCATGGGGGCCCTCTTCCTCCCACAAAATAGACATCCGCTCTATGGTCCAGGCTATGATTATCATGGGAAAAAAGGTAATAGTCATCCCCGTGCTATAGCCCATCTGGTAGCCAATAATACTCAGGGCAGAGATAATAAAAATAACCAACACTAATAGTGTCGCTATTCGGGCAACCAGCAAAAGATTGAGTCGCGACAAATAACTGCGTAACAACAAGCCAATTCCCACGATAGAGACAAAGCTGATTAAACCGGGCAAAAGTGATGTTTGCAAAAATGCCAGGGCGACGAGAATCGGCATAAACGTCCCGGCAGTTTGCAAACCGACCAACACCCGCATAAATACCACAACCACAGCCCCCAGGGGCAGCAGCAACAGCAGTTTAAACAGACTCTGCTCTTCCACCGGCAGGTGATGAATACCAAAGCTGAAAAGTACATTTCCGGCACTCTGTGCCCGAGACAGTTGCAGGGCTGGCACGCGCTGGTGGACTATGGAAAAGCTGACCCTGGACTGACGACCACCGGTCACATCCAGCAGTGATTTACCCCCGCGATGCCACAGGAGAAGATTGCCGGGAACACCGAACTCACCGGTTTTCGGGTTGAATACCAGCCACTGTTCGTCCGTATAAATTTCCACCATGGGGACAAGATGCTGCCGTCGTCTGGCATCCTCCAGGTACAGACCCATCACCAGGCGTGTGGGCACGCCCGCCTGATTTAAAAGCTTTCGCAGGAGCTCGGAACTGCCCGGCCCCTGCTCCAGCAGCAGAGCGGTATTCTGATCGGGTGTCGGACTATTAAGTAATTTGATCAATTCACGAGCAAGGCTGCGCGGTGAACTCGATGTGGCGCCAGCCCGACTGAGT
>JAUVBI010000229.1 GCA_030591305.1 Pseudomonadota bacterium | reverse complement strand
TAGCCTTGCTGGATGCCCAGAAGGGCATAGAGATGTTCCGTAAGGTCGATGTGCCAATTATTGGTATTGTCGAGAATATGGCCGTGCATATTTGCAGCCAGTGCGGCCATACGGAGCATATTTTTGGTGATGGTGGCGGCGAACGTATTGCGAAGGACTACGGTGTACCTCTACTGGGCAGCTTGCCTCTGCTGTTGTCTATTCGCGAGCAGACAGACGCCGGCACGCCAACCGTAGTTGCAGAGCCAGACTCCGACGTGACTGCCATTTATCAGTCTATTGCCAGAGCGGTAGTAGACTCCCTGGCTGAGGAAGATAGCACCAGCAGTGTGCGACATTTCCCCGAAATAACCATTTCAGACGATTGATCAGGAGAGAAATCTTACCGTGAGCATTAAATCAGACAAGTGGATACGCCGTATGGCGCGGGAACACGGCATGATTGAGCCCTACCAGGCCGACCAGGTGCGTTTCGACGGCGACCGGAAGGTGATCTCCTACGGCACCTCCAGCTACGGCTACGATGTGCGCTGCTCCCGGGAATTTAAAGTGTTCACTAATATTAATTCGGCAACGGTAGACCCGAAAAACTTTGACGAGGGTAGCTTTGTTGATGTGGTGGGTGATGTCTGTGTTATACCGCCAAACTCCTTTGCGTTGGCCAGTACGGTGGAATATTTCCGTATACCCCGCAAAGTGCTCACTATCTGCCTGGGTAAATCCACCTATGCCCGCTGCGGTATTATCGTCAATGTCACACCGCTGGAGCCCGAGTGGGAAGGGCATGTCACACTGGAATTTTCCAATACCACGACTCTGCCGGCAAAGATATATGCCAACGAGGGTGTGGCGCAGATGTTGTTTTTTGAATCAGATGAAGAGTGTGAGACCAGCTACAAAGACCGGGGCGGGAAATACCAGGGCCAGCGTGGCGTTACACTTCCAAAAGCGTAGTCTTCAATAAAAAGGCTATTTTGCCCCGAACCGCTTCCCGTCAATACTCAAGCGGGTAATCATTCCCTCTATGGGTTTGCCATCTTCAATATGGACGGTTTTGACCATTGTGAAGCCCCAGTCGGGGGCTATCCAGGTATCTGATTTTCGATCGGGGTTGTCGTGAATGCGCCGGAAGTGCAAGGTGTCCACTGTTCCCAGGGGGGTCTTTATGGTTTCCTCACCCACATAGGCCAGGGTGTAAACCTTTACCCTTTTTTTGTCTGCCACTGTAATAACAATGTCTTCACCCGGCGTGGGGTCATTCAGGAGCAATAATCTTACTTGTTCCTGTTGCGACATTCTGTCCAGCGTATTGGCTGTGTAGGGCAGGTCGTACCACTTGTCTTTGTAGAGGCTGCGCAGTGTGTCGGCACCTTCGGTAAAATGCACCTCACGCCGTCGACTCATCAGCCCCGTCCCCTGGTAAACATAAGAGCCCGGGATAATTCGGTTCCCCTCTATCTGAAATTTGGCCTCCTCTTCAAAACCCACAATCAGGGCGCTGCCACCGTTGCTCAAGGTATATACACCCTCGGCGTCGAGCGTTAATTTTCGCTTCAGGGTAAGGCTCAACCCGCGGGCGGTTGTTTTGTATTCTGCCGTGTAGGGTTTGAATAGCACCGCACCGGATTTGGCACTTGTAGCGCTCTGCGTAGCGTCTTCAGTGAACGCTGTTGTAGAACCCAGCAGTGCGGTTATAAGACACAGTAAAGAAAGTGTTAGCTTACGGATAATGAACTCCTGAAAGGGGGGCTGCCTCGCCATCGAGTTCAGCTCCTTCGTTTGTTAATTGTAGGCGCCCCTGTAAAAACCACTGTGCCGCCAATGGGTAGATCTTGTGCTCCAGGACAATGACTCGTGTGGCAAGAGATTCGGCGGTGTCATCGGCATGAATAGGTACCGTGGCCTGAATAATAGCTGGCCCGCTGTCCAGTTCGGGCGTGACAAAGTGCACCGTGGCCCCCCCGGCTTCGTCGCCAGCGTCGATAGCGCGTTGATGTGTGTGCAGTCCCGGGTACTTGGGCAGCAAAGAGGGGTGAATGTTCAATAATTGCCCGAGATAAGGTTCGATAAAAACCGGGGTGAGAATACGCATAAAACCGGCGAGTATGACCAGATCTATTTCGAGTTCCTGTAGCGCGCTGCACAGGGCGGCATCGAAAATCTCGCGACTGTCGTAATCCCGGTGGTTTATGCATCGTGTCGCTATGCCCGCCGCCGCCGCGCGCTGTAACCCCACTGCATCGGGGTTATTGCTGATTACGATGCTAATTTGTGCGTGTAATTCGCCGGATTCACAGGCATCAATAAATGCCTGCATGTTTGAACCGGTGCCCGAGATGAGAATGGCGATGTTACCAAGCGGTTTTTTTTCTACCGGGGCGCTCACGAGAGTAGCTCTACCTCATTGTTGCCCTGGGTGGTTTGACCGATTTTCCAGGCTTTATGGCCAGCGCTGTTGAGGTGTTCCAGTGCTGCATCTACATCGGCCTGGGCGACACAAATAACCATGCCAACACCGCAGTTAAAGGTGCGATACATCTCGTCTCGTGCAACATTTCCCTCGCTTTGCAGCCAGGTGAATACCTCGGGTAATTGCCAGCTGTTGGTATCGATTTGCGCATTGCAGTCATCGGGGAGCACGCGCGGAATATTTTCCAGTATTCCGCCTCCGGTGATGTGGGACAGGGCTTTGACGATGACTTTGGGGAACAGGTCCAGCATGGCTTTTACATAAATAGTAGTGGGGGTGAGCAGTGCCTCTCCCAGGGTGCCATCACCCATGGCCTGATTGAGGTCTGCATCGCTGACTTCCAGTATTTTGCGTATCAGGGAGTAGCCGTTGGAGTGGGGGCCACTGCTGGCAATACCGATTAGCGCATCGCCGGCGGCAACGCAGGAGCCGTCGATAATATTGGCTTTCTCCACCACGCCGACACAAAATCCTGCGAGGTCGTAGTCTTCCCCTTCATACATACCCGGCATTTCGGCTGTTTCGCCGCCCACCAGCGAACAGCCGGCCAGTTCACAGCCACGACCGATACCATCGACCACATCAACGGCGGTATCGACGTTTAACGCTCCCGTTGCATAATAATCCAGGAAAAAAAGTGGCTCGGCACCGGTGACAATCAGGTCATTTACACACATGGCGACCAGGTCGATGCCAATGGTATTGTGTACACCCATTTGCATGGCCAGGGCGAGCTTGGTACCCACGCCATCTGTGCCAGATACCAGCACCGGTTGCTTGTAGCCCTCGGGAATTTCGCACAGTGCACCAAACCCCCCCAGGCCCCCCAGTACTTCGGGTCGACGGGTACGTTTGGATATGCCTTTTATCCGCTCCACCAGTGCATTTCCCGCGTCGATATTGACGCCGGCATCTTTGTAACTCAGGCTTGGTTTGACACGTTCGTTACTCATAGGGCTCAGAATCCAGTAGCGGGCGACGGAGTGTTGGGAAGGCGCGTATTCTAGCCTGAAAAGGGCACAAATACAGCCACCGGTGGTAAAACGATGCGCAGAGATCACGGATTCATGGCGTTAGGCGCAGGTACTGCTACAATGCGGCGTTCAGGCGCTCATTTGGGGATATTGCGTGGGGAAGGCTTTACTACAAATTATTGCTTTGGTTTATCTTGGGTTGAGTATGAGCCTCAACAGTTATGCTGAGGTGGTGAAGGATCTGTACAGTGCGGAAGTGGTTGTGGCTGATAGCGGACAACAGGCGCTTGCTGTTGGGTCCAGGGTGGCTCTTTCAGAGGTTCTGGTAAAAATTTCCGGCAGTGAGGACATATTACAAAACCCCGTGTTGCACTCTGCACTTGGCAACGCCAGGAACCTGGTTCAGCAGTACGCCTACTCCCGTAAGGAGAGCGACCTGGGAGAGCTCTGGGCGCATTTTGAATTTGATGGTGCAGTGGTTTCAGGCCTGGTTGCGAAAGCGGGCGAGCCCCTGTGGACCGCCAACCGGCCACCCATTCTGGTGTGGATGGTTATTGAAGGCCCTCAGGGGCGGCAGTTCCTGACCCGGGAATCGTCCCCCGAAATGATGTTGAGGGTAACGGAGGCATTCGCCCGGCGCGGTGTGCCCGCCCAGTTTCCGCTGTACGACTTAAATGACTCCGCAGCTATTTCTGTCGATGAACTGTGGCGTTTGAGTGGCCTGTCCCTGGCTAACGCCTCACAGCGCTACGGGGTGAATCATATACTCGCCGGGCGGTTGGCCACACTGTCCAGTGGCAGTTGGGTGGGAGATTGGAGCTATTTTGCTGAAAACTCGAGAATTGACCGCTCCATACGGGTGGGAGATCCCGAGGAATTTCTGCAGGCGGGAGTGTCTCTGGCTGCCAAGGAGATGTCAGCGAAATATGCGGTGGCCCCTTCTACAACCGTGACAGAGGGCGTAAAAGTGCGTGTTACCGGCGTGTCGAACTACGCTGATTATGCGAGCATTGTAGCCTGGCTGGAGGGGCTGGAGCTTATCGAGTTTGCCAATATTGAGCAGGTTCGTGGAGACACCATCCAATTGAACCTGGTCGCCCAGGCTGATGCCAGGCAACTGGCGGCTATTATTGAATTGAACAAGCGCCTGGTGCCCGTTCACGCACCCGACAGTGCAGTGCAGCTGAGTTACCAGTGGAAAAAATAATGTCTTCCTCACCTTCACCTGACCTCCCGCCAGAAGCGGGGAGTACTATCAATCGATGGCCTCTGGTGTTGGCTGCTGTTGTAGCCTTTGGTTTGATGTTTTATTTGCTGCAGCCCATTCTGTTACCTTTTGTATTGGGCACATTGATCGGTTACCTGGGCGACCCCCTGGTCGATAGGCTCGAGCGCTACCACCTCAATCGTACACTGGGTGTGATAGTGGTCTTTGTTCTAATGTCTGCGATTATTGTTGGTAGTATATTATTCCT
>JAUVBI010000089.1 GCA_030591305.1 Pseudomonadota bacterium | reverse complement strand
GCAGCGACAGGATTGGTGTTCTCGAACAGCATGGGTTCGTACTGGGAGGTTTCACCCGCGATAAAACCATAAAAGTAGTCGAACCCCAGGCCAGTTGGGTAGCGGTCGACGGGACCCAATTTGGTCATGTCGGTGATCGGGGTATTATGCCATTTGCCAAATGCGGAGGTGTTGTAGCCATAGTAGGAAAGCACTTGAGCAAACGTAGCTGTCGATTTTGGTATTTTGCCTATATATCCATCCCAATCCGAAGCAAACTCGGCAATCTGACCTGCGCCCACGCGATGGTGGTTACGCCCGGTCAATAGTGCGGCCCGTGTAGGAGAGCACATGGCCGTTGTATGAAAGGCGTTATAACTGATACCCGATTTTGCCAGGCGCTCCAATGTCGGCATATGAACGGGGCCGCCAAAGGTCTCGGGGTTGGAAAAACCCGCATCATCTGTCATGAAAATAACGATATTCGGGGCATCATCCGGTAAATGTCGTGGTGTTTTTCGCCATTGGTGTTTTGAGTCCGCCAGGGTTTTTCCGGCGACACTTGCAGAGGGAGGCTCAGGAAAAGGTAAAATTTCCTGTGCAGACGATTGCATCGGGGCGAAGAGTAGCCCTGCCAGGCCAACTGTAAAAAGAGTTACATAAGCTTTCATTATCATATCCTTAATTACTATTTTGGAAATATTAAAGTAAACAACTACTCGACTAGCTGATTTGTATCGCATTGTTGGCATTGCCAAGCTTGTGGCGCTCGCGCCATTGCTGCGGTGTGCAGTGAAATTTTTTACGAAAAGCCCGTGCCATATTGCCGGGTTCCTTGTAGCCAGTGGCGTAAGCAATTTGAATAATACTTTTCTGGCTTTCCTGTAAGTAGGTTTGCGCCATCTGTAGTCGCTCTGCTTGCCGCAGTGAGTGAAAGGACACGTCGAATTCTTTGCGTAATTGCCGTTGCAAGGTTCTCTTGTCCTTCATCATGTAGCTGGCGACTATATCAATAGTGCAGTTCCCTTGGGGGAGTAGCATACGAATAAGAGAACAAATTTCTTCAACCAAGGTACGCCCGGACAGGTTTGCCTTACTCAAATATATGAGTTCACGAATTGCACTATGCAGGTGCGGATCAGCGTGAGACATGGGTATTTCAAGCTGAGTTGTAGAAACAACCAACTGATCGAAGTCGCAATTAAACTGCACTGGTGCTTTAAAAAAGCGCTTATATGGTCTTTTATCGGGCAAAACGTTACGTACAAACTGCACCGTATCCAATTGTACGGGTTGCTGGCATTGAGTGCGCATGACCAACCAAGCTTGGGCAATGCATAGTTCTGCCAGAAGTGGTCGATGGTGTGGCTCGAGATTCTGCGCGTCGAATAATAAACTGAAACTTGCTTTATTGCCTTCTTGCTGCAATGACCAGGTAGCACCCTTGGAGAGAATATACACTTCTTGGGTGGCAAGTCGAAAAGCATCCCCGAGATTAGGTGAAGTGCGCAACAACATACCAAAATAACTATTAACGGCTGAGGTTTGCATTTGCACCATCTCTAATATGAAATGCTCACAGTTGGTGGCGCGGATGCAGTGCTGCAGAACATCTGCAATTAAGCGAAGAGGTATTTTCAGTTCGCCTTTACTGAAACTGGATGGCTGTAGACCCAAAACACCAAGCTCATAACTCGGATCCAGACCATACTTACTAAGTGCTTTGTCGATATTGAGCAGTACAGTGGCGTCGATGGAATGACCTTTGGCGGATTGGGTTCTCATGGCAATAAGGGGCTATGGTTAGCTATTCCTAACTCCTATGGCGAATGCCCGACCGGCGAAGTACAAGGCACGCTCCTGATGAGCGAGTAGTACATTTTCAGGTAGCAAGATTACATCACGACAGAAAATCTCTCCATCACCAGCCCAAATCAGTGTCAGTATAAAAGTGATGGGGGACAAAAATAACATTCCAATTAATGCAGCCGATTTCTCCATGTCAGACCTTCCTTGAAGCAGTGGGATGAGTATCATCCGGTTCCCTCACCGACTAACTTGAGCTTCATATTAGTCCCCCACAAGCATATGCTATTCATTGCTAATAGCATGGGCGCATCATTAAGCGACAATTACAGTTCATTATATACACTTTTTTGGCCAGTTAAGGCGCCTAGAGATAGTATATTGACGTAAAATGATCACCTTTACGCAGCCTGTCAGCATAAGCTGGCGGTGTTGATGGTAGTACATGAAGCCGAATCAATTACTGTGTAACGTGCGGTCGTGTCGACGGGGCGGAGCAGTGCCATTGAAAATTCCAGAAACAGTTGAGGAAGATAAGCACATGAGACCGGTAGGCATCATCGCTAACCCTGCTTCAGGCAAAGACATTCGCCGCCTGATTGCCAGCGGTACGGTAGTCAGCAATCAGGAAAAGATCAACATCATCATCCGCATGCTGAAAGCGATGGATGCTCTGGGCATCGAGCAGGTTTTCATCATGCCCGACCCCAGCCATATCGGCAAGCGGGTTATCGATGAGGTTGCCTGCGAATTAGCGATAACCAAAGTCGCCATTCTGGAAATGCCCTATATTCTTGGCACTTTCAAAGACACGTTACGAGCTACTCAGAAAATGCATGACCAGAACTTCGCTGTCATTATCGTCATGGGAGGTGATGGCACCAGCCGTATCGTAGCCAAGGCTAGTGGCGATATTCCGTTAGTGCCTGTGTCCACAGGTACTAACAACGTATTTCCACAAATGGTTGAGGGCACCTTGGCTGGCCTGGGTGCAGGAGCCATTGCGACGGGCAGGGTCGACCTCGATGCAGGCTGTTACCGCGCGCCTGTTCTGGAGTTGCGCAACGCCAAAGGCGAACTGGTAGATATAGCGCTGGTGGACTTGGTTGTGGTCGACGCCATGGATACGGGGTCCAGAGCTGTTTGGGAGCCGAACAGCATAAGAGAGCTATTTCTGACCCGGGCGCACCCGTTCGAAATTGGACTGTCTTCCATCGGCGGCTGGCTCCACCCCATTGAGACTATTGGCGAAACGGGCTTACATGTCGTACTTGGTGAGGAGGGAGCGACGCAGATATGTGCGCCGATTGCCCCGGGGCTGATTAGTGAGGTGAATGTTGTCCGGCATGAACTTTTTGATGAAACCACTCCCATGTCAATTACCCATACCCCCTCCACCATCGCACTGGACGGAGAGCGCGAAGTGGTTTTGCAGGAGGGCGATAAGATGAGCGTGACGTTCAACCGTTGTGGGCCATTGGTTGTAGACCTTGAACGCACCCTGGAGGCAGCGGCAAAGCTCGGGTTGATGTCCAGTAGAAAATCTGAAAATTTACAGGAACTGGGCGCAGGACTTGGCGCCTAGCGTGCAATCAAACTGCCCAGAGAAGACGATATTTAACGAAGAGGATAACTGAAATGAGCCTAGATAAAGAACAGATGGTGACACTGTATCGCAACCTGATCAGATCAGACCAGGCTGCCAAAATGATGTACCGCCGTATGATGCAGGGCAAACTGATTGGCTTCTATCACCCTGCCGAAGGTGCTTTTGCGCCCGGCGTGGGAGCCTGCAGCTTTCTGAATCAGGATGACAATTTGTCACCCCACCACCGGGGGCACGGCATCCAGCATATGATGAGCAAGGGCATCGACATCAAGACCTATCTGGCTGAGCATACGGGGAAGACAACCGGGTGCTGCCAGGGACGTTCAGCTTTCCACTTTTGCTATCCAGAACACAAGGTACACATGTTGTCCGGTTACATCGGATTCAACTTTGCACCATCAATAGGTTGGGGTTGGGCGGCAAAACAACGTAACCAGGGGCAAGTTGTAATGAACTGCTCTGGCGACGGCTCCTACGGCCAGGGTCGCGCCCACGAAGCCATGTTAATGGCGATGAACATGAAGCTACCCATTATCTTTTTCTGTGAAAACAACGGCATGGCTATTCATTCCACTATCGAGGAAATGCATCCGACAGAAGACATATCCAGCCTTGCCCAGGGTTATGGCATGCCTGCTGCTATTGTCGATGGCCAGGATGTATTTGCCGTGGCGGAGGTGGCCATGGCCGCCATTGAGCGGGCCAGGGCCGGTAAAGGGCCAACCTTTGTCGAGGCAAAAGTGCTGCGTTTTTCCGAACATGATATTGGCACGCCAGACTTGCGTGGATGGGAACCTCGAAGTGAGGAAGAGCTCGAAGATATGCGCCAGCGCGAACCCGTGGCTCTGGCAACAGAGCGCGTATTGGCCGAAGGCATTCTCACCCAGAATGACATCGATCAAATAGTGGCTGAGGCTGAGTCTGAAATCGCCAGCATTGAATCATTTGCTGATGATAGTCCCATCGCTCGTACATCTGAAGATGAATTGCTGGCTGCGGTATTCGCGCCCTAAGACATTCCGGAGACTATGAAAATGAGAGAATTAACACTTGTAGAAGCAATTAATGAAGCGTACGCGGAAGAAATGCGTAGCGATGAAAAAGTAATACTGGTCGGCCAGGATCTCCGCGGCGGTATCTTCCCCCACACGATGGGGCTGGTACAGGAATTTGGCCCCGATCGGATCATTGACACACCGATCGCGGAGTCGGGCATGTTCGGATTAGCCTTTGGTGCAGCGCAGGAAGGGTATCGGCCCGTAGTCGACTTTATGTTTGGGGGCTTCTCCTATGTCACCTTTTCAGAAGCCTCGGTAACAACCGGGCAATACTACTTCTTGCACGGTAGTCAACAGTCATTACCTTTGGTGATCACTGCCGCCGTGGGTGCCGGTATGCGGCTGGCCAACGACCATGCAATGAGTATTCATGGCACCTTCGCCCACCACCCCGGCATCAAAGTGGCGATGCCGTCCACCCCTTACGACGCTAAAGGTATGATGAAAGCGGCCATTCGCGATAACAACCCGGTGGTAATCCCCTGGCACATGGGCTTGATGCAGGAGCGTGGGCATGTGCCGGAAGAAGACTACATCGTGCCTCTGGGCGTGGCCGATGTAAAACGAGAGGGAAGTGACGTTACTATTCTGGCTAACAGCATGCAGCTTAAAAACGCACTGGCAGTGGCCGAAAAACTCGATGGCAAAATCAGCTGTGAAGTTATAGACCCCAGAAGTTTTGTGCCCTTTGATATGGATACTCTGCTGCGCTCTCTGGAAAAAACCAACCGGCTGGTTATAGCGGATGAGGACTGGGAGTCCGGTGGTTGGGCCGCAACCATATCGGCACGTGTTATGGAGCAGGGCTTCGATCTGCTGGATGCCCCGGTGCTTCGTGTTTGCACACCCAACATGCCGCTGCCAGGGGGTTACATGGAAGAGTATGTGATTCCCACTGTGGAAAAAATTGAAGCCGCAGTGCATAAAGTGTGTGCGTAACGATATAAGGGAGCGAGAATCATGCCTATAGATTATGTAATGCCCAAGCTTGCGATGGCTATGAATGAAGGCACCGTCAACGAGTGGCTGGTTAAGGAAGGCGAGTACGTGAAGGAAGGTGCCGCCATCATGGTAGTGGAGACTGAGAAGGTCTCCTACGACCTGGAATCGCCTGTCTCTGGATACCTGCACATTATTGTTGCAGAGGGTGAGACTGTTCCGGTTGAAGTCACTATCGCACAGTTTCTCGAAACAAAAGAGGACTATGCCGCGTTAAATACCGGGAGTGCTGTAACCGCATCCTCGGCAAGACCAGCCGTAGAAGCGGAGCGGGCGCCTGAACCGTTAGACACGACGTTTGCGGCGCCCGTTACTGGTGGCCGTATCGTGGCATCTCCGCTGGCAAAAAAGATGGCTAAAAATGCCCAGCTTGATTTATCAAGAGTGGACGGTACCGGCCCAGGTGGCCGTATTGTGAAGCGCGACGTGTTGCAGGCCCTGGAAAAAGGCGCTGCCACAGTGAGTGCACCGACAGTGTTGGGCCCGCTGGTAGAAAAGCTGCGCATTCCCATAAAGGGCACGGTGCGTGCCACTATTGCCAGGCGTATGGTAGAGAGTCTGCAAACTACCGCTCAGTTGTCATCGGCCTGGGAGTCGGACATCACCCGTCTGGTGCAGGCACGGAAGCATTTTGTAGCGCGGGAAGACGAGTTGGGTACCCGGGTGTCAATGAATGCCTTTTTAATCAAGGCCCTGGCCTGCGCCTTGAAACAGGTGCCGATTGCCAATGCCAGTATTGTCGGTGATGACATCGTCGTTTACGAGAGCATTAATGTCGGTATTGCCATCGCCTTACCCGGCGAGACCGAGTATGACAGCAAGTTAATGGTTCCGGTGTTGAAACATGTAGAATCTATGGGCGTAGTGGATATCGACAAGGGCATGAAAGCCCTGATCGAGAAAGCTTACAATGGCCAACTCACCGCCGAAGATATGCACGATAGTACCGTTTCTTTTTCCAGTACCGCTGGGCTGTCACCACCCGGCCTGAAAAGTACACCGATACTAAACCTGCCCAATGCACTATTGGTAGGCCCCGCTACGCCACAGGAAAAACCTATAGTACATAAGGGGAAAATCAAAATACGTACCGTGCTGCCTATCAGCCTGACTTTTGACCACCGCGTACTGGACGGCTTACCGGTAGCACGACTGACGCAACACATGCACGATTGTCTTGAAAACCCGGAGTTGATGCTGGCATGAGTACTTCCTATGACGTCATCATCATTGGTGCCGGCCCCGGCGGTTATGTCGCCGCGATACGTGCTGCCCAATTAGGGCTTAAAGCTGTCATTATTGAAAAAGAACAGCCCGGTGGTGTGTGCCTGAATTGGGGCTGTATCCCCTCCAAAAACCTTATCCACCAGGCCGAGGTGTTCCGTTCACTGAAAGAAATGGAAGCTGTGGGTGTCTGCGTTGACCGCAGCGGCCTTGATTACGGCAAAGTGCAGGCAATGTCTCGCAAGGTGGTCAAGACACTGACCGGTGGAGTCAGTGGCTTACTCAAGAAAAATAAAGTGGATCTGGTCAAGGGTACTGCCGTTATCAGCGGCAAAGGCGAGGTTACTATCGATGGCAAAGACAAACTGCAAGGCAAAAACATTCTGGTAGCTACCGGCTCTCGCCCGATGCAGGTGCCCGGCTTCGAGTGTGACGAGGATCAGGTATTATCCTCCAACGGCCTGCTAGCAATGACCAAACTACCCGAGAGCATTGTCATCCTGGGTGCCGGTGCCATCGGCTGCGAGTTTGCCTATGTGTTAAACAGTTTTGGCGTACGGGTAACCCTGATTGAAGCTCTGAACCATATTCTGCCCACCGAAGACTTCGAGACTTGCGCTGTACTTGAGAAAAGTCTGGTGCGAGACGGCATCATTGTGCGCACTGAAACACGCGCCCTTAAACTGAATAAATCAGCTGGCACAGTCACCGTAAGCTTGCAGGACGGCACCGGCGAGACTGAGCAGGTCGAGGCAGAGAAGGTTCTTGTGGTATTTGGGCGTGTGCCTAACACCGAGAGTCTGGGCCTGGTGGAAATGGGCGTCAAACTGGACGGAAGGGGCTATGTCGAAACCGGAGATTACTGCCAGTCTGCCGCTGCAGGAATCTTTGCCATTGGTGACATCACGCGCACACCGGCTCTGGCCCATGTGGCCTCCAAAGAGGGCGAGATTGCCGTGGAACATATGGCCGGCCACTCTCCTGACAAGGCCGTCGACCCGACCAGCGTGCCCTCGGCGGTTTATTGCGAGCCACAGATCGCAGGCTTTGGTCTGCGTGAGGACGCAGCCAAGTCTGAGGGTATTAATGTTAAAAAGTCTATGTTTCATTACGCGGGAGCGGGAAAAACCATTGCCGTGGGAAAGCCTGAAGGTCTGGTAAAAATACTGTGCGATCCCGATACGGACGAAATTCTCGGTGCCCACATAGTCGGCCACAATGCCACAGAGTTATTACATGAATTGCTGCTGTCCAAACACAGCGAACTTCTGCCTGAAGATATAGCAAATATGATACACGCACACCCCACGATTTCTGAAGCCATTATGGAAGCGGCGAGAGGGATCAACGGCATACCCATTCACAGTTAGTTAATGGTGCGTCTGCATTGTTTCGTGCCAACTCTCACTACTTTAGAGGTAAATCCATTTGAAAACTTATAATTTAAAATCCAAAAGAGTATTTGTTACTGGCGCAGCTTCTGGTATTGGCTACCAGTTGGCACTGGCTTTTGCCCGAGAGGGTGCCAATATCATTGCAATTGATCTTGCCGCCGACAGCCTCGAGAAAATTAAACTTGAGGTTGAGGGGCTGGGTGTTCAGTGTCGCACTGAAGTGTTGAATGTCACAGATACTGCTGCATACACTGCTTTGTTTGAGACGCTAGAGGCAGACAATCAACTTCCGGATGTTTTGCTTGGCAATGCGGGAATAAGCATCGTTAAGAGCTGGTTCGATACAGGTGTTGATGACTGGGAGCGGCAGTTTGAGGTTAATGTTCGTGGTGTAATTGTTGGCTCTGACCTTTTCGTGCGTTACTGT
This sequence comes from Pseudomonadota bacterium, assembly GCA_030591305.1. Next base: position 2,440 of record JAUVBI010000089.1, on the reverse strand, counting down.
CTTAAACACGACATAGAAGGCCACCTGGTGAATACGGCATCTTCTGTTGCTATCGGTGCCTTGCCCTACATGGCTTCCTACGCGGCGAGTAAGGCGGCAGTATATGCAGCTACAGAGGCGTTGGCTTGCGAATTGGTAGATACCAAAATCAGGGTAAGCATCCTATGCCCAGGGGCGATTAATACACCGATTACCCAGCATGAAGAGAATGTAAAATTCACCAAAGAGCAATACGAGGCTGTTAAAAAATCCTATGCCAGTGCGACAGATCCGGCAGTTGTTGCCGCTGCCACAGTGGCTGGGGTTAAGAAAAACAAGCCTGTTATCTTAGTTGGTTCGGGAGCCAGAGGCCTGGATATTTGCCGACGATTCTTGACTCCACATGCTTTTCGCAATCAACTCATAAAGGCTGCCAGAAACTTACGATTGCTTTGATTGTTTGCGGTTACGCTCGCCATTTTAATGATTATGTTGTTTAAAATGGCGACTTAAATATCCCATTACTTTTAAACCAATCATGGTGTTTTCGCCATCTTCAATTGTTGACGAGTGAGCATCGCGAAACAACTTCTCAATAGGGTACTCCTTGGTCAGGCCATTGGCACCGAACAATTGCACGCCCTCTGTGGCAACTTCAAAACAGACGCGAGTAACAAAACTTTTAGACGTGCCTGAGGCTACGAAGTGCGGTTGTGGCAATACGAGGTTGTAATTTGAAACGCGGCGAGACAGTGCCCGTGCAGCTTCAACCTTTTGCCACATATTAAAGAGGCGCGTTTGCACGGACTGATGTTCAATAATAGGTACACCGCCCTGTACTCGCTCATGGCAATAAGCCAGCGTATGATCATAGGCAGCTTGTGCAACACCGGTGAAAATACTGCCCATTTCCATATTGGCAAAACACATGGTGGCAAAAAGTTCGGCCTCAGCGTTGTCCTTGCCTGCGGTAATATTCTTCTTTGGAACACTCACCTGATCAAAGAAAATCTCGCATTGTGCCAGGGTACGTTGACCAATAGCATCCAGGGGCTGCCCTTTTGACACACCATCTTGCTCCAGGTCGACTAAAAGCCCAATACAGTTTGCGGTGCCATTCTCGTTGAGAATACCATCACCGTAGTCACAGGGGACGAAAGCCCAGGCTATTTGTGCAATGCCGGCACCGGATACCCAGGCTGAACTTTGACCATTCAAAATAACCTGGTCACCATCAATTTTTGCGGTTAAGTTCCCACGATGTTGACGGGAGCCGGGCTTGAGCTGATCACCCGCCATGTCCAAAAAGTCACTGCCACGGTCCGGTTGCGTAGCAATACCGCAGCCAAGGCGGCTGCCAAATTGTTCGATCAGTTCAGGGTCGCCGCTGTGGTAAGCAAACATCGCCGGTACTGCAGTGACGGAAGCGAGAACAGACAAGCCGGCATCGCCCCAGCCCAGTTGTTCGAATATCAACGGCATAAGGCGAGCTTTCTGGGTTCCATCCATGGTCATAATGGTCGCCAGGTCGAAAATACCAGACTCATGCAGTTTCTGAAGAAACTCATAGATCGGTGAGTCCGGGGCTGCCACCTGTTCTCGTGGCATTTTGTCCAGTTTTTCGGCTAACGGGCGCATAACTTCAGCCGCAAAGCGGTGAGCAACCTCTTGAACGGCTTGCTCCTCCTCAGTTAACCCAGCTTCGAGCCCGGTAATGCCCAATTGTAAAGCGGGAATCTCATTCAGTTTAAACATGTGCTTTCTCCTTAGTGAAGTATTGCGTGGGTCTAAAACCTTATGCACTAACGACCAATAAAATCAGCTTCCAGGTACTCAGGGTTCGGATAGCTGTACAGTCCCTGGCCGCTGGAACAGCCAAGGTGTCCTTTATCGATAAAATTCGTTTGAATATAGTCAACGAGGCACTGGGCAGCCAGGTTATCGGGCTCTGCCTCTGCTCGTAGTCTTCCGACAGCAAGCAGTGAGTTGAAGCCCATCTGATCAAGTAGGCCACAGGGGCCAACACCCATTCCCGGGAAGTTAAGCAGCCAGGTTCTATCTATATCCTGGTGGGTAGCCACGCCATTGGCCAGCAGTGCGAGAGCCGTAAAGGCGACAGGTGCCAAAAATGAATTGAGAATATAAGCTGGATGCTCTTTTTCCAGTGGAATAGCCACCGTACCGGTGGATTTTGCGAATGCCATAACCGTATCAAACGTTTCGATACTGGTGTTGGGTAACTTCATGATTTCAGCCATGGGCCTCAGCCATATTGGGTTAGAATAATGCAAGGCTATAAATCGTTCCGGCTGTTTGATGGCTGTTGCTATTTGGCTTGGCATCATCGTTGAAGTATTGGTAGTGAAAATAGTATGCCCGGGGCTATAGCGTTCTACATCAGAAAAAATCTGTTGTTTCAGCTCAAGGTTCTCGGTAACAGATTCGCTGACCAGGTCGACAT
>JAUVBI010000155.1 GCA_030591305.1 Pseudomonadota bacterium | reverse complement strand
CTGGTCGCTTCCTGCATATTGAAATTATTAAATACTGATAACAAAACAGCGGCTATCACTAACCACAACAATAGATTCTTGGCCATATCACTCAACGCTATTACCTCGCGGACGGAAAGGTATAAGCCAGAAAATGGCAAACACCCACGTATAACTCACCAGGACAGATAAATATAATCCGCCCAATGTACTACAGTTGGGGCGGTTGCTCCATATTTCAAGCCCCGGGTGTACTAGCCTTTGTAGTCTTTTGCGACCAGGTAAACTTCCCTGGAGCGGGGCCGGGAAGCCTGTGGCTTGCGGGTGAGCACGCGGCCGAAAGAACTGCGCGTGTCCCGCAGTAACTCGTCGAAACCCTCGCCCTGAAAAATTTTGGTCACAAAAGTGCCACCGGGCGCTAATACCCGACGCGACATATCCAGGGCGAGTTCCACCAGGTACATAGAGCGGGGTTGGTCTACCTCACTCATTCCACTCATATTGGGCGCCATGTCGGAAATGACAATATCCACAGGGCTCTCCCCTATCGCCATCACAATCTGGTCAAATACCGCATCTTCAGTGAAGTCACCTTTGATAAATTCCACCCCGGCCAGATTATCCATGTGCAAAATATCCGATGCGACCACCCGGCCATTGTGCCCCACCAGTTCCGCCGCCACCTGTGACCAGCCCCCCGGAGCACTGCCCAGGTCCACCACGGTCATACCTGGGCGAATCAGCTTGTCTTTACTTTGCAGCTCCAACAGCTTGTAACAGGCGCGCGAACGATAGCCCTCCCGCTGGGCTCGCTGGACATAGGGGTCATCGCGGTGTTCTTTCAACCAGGCATTGCTGGAAGATTTTTTCTTGGCCATTACAGGGTGAGCCTCTGACTCTGCTTGCGCCTATGGTGTAGAATACACGCTTTATACAGCGGTCAATTATAACCCGGAATCAGCATGAGTAAGAAAACCAATCAAGACAGCAAGCAACTTCGCGCCATTGGCCATAAATTGCACCCCGTGGTCACCATTGCCGGAAAAGGCCTCACTGAGAATGTACTCACTGAAATCAACCGCGCCCTGAATGATCATGAGCTCATTAAAATCAAGCTGGCGGTGGGCGACAAGACCGCACGCGATGCCGTGGCGAGTAAATTGTGCGCGGCAACCAAATCGGAGCTAGTGCACAGTATTGGCGGCGTCATCCTGGTACTGCGGCGCAGCGCAGAGCCCGACCCCCGTTTATCCAACCTTATTCGTCGGGTATAAGCGACAAAATATTGGGGGGGGCTGACCCCTTTTAAATATGGTGAACCTGGTCAATTTCGTACTCGATATCGCCGGCGGGGGCTCTTACAGTAACCACATCGCCTTCTTCCTTGCCGATCAGTGCCCGGGCCACCGGTGAACCCACAGAAATAAGATTCTGCTTAATATCGGCCTCGTCCTCACCCACAATGCGGTAGGTCACTTCGACCTCGCTTTCGATGTTGATCAGGTCGACAGTCGTACCAAAAATCACCTTGCCAGTCTTGGCGATAGCGGTGACATCAATAATCTGGGCACCGGCCAGTTTAAACTCAATTTCAATAATGCGGCCCTCGGCAAAACTCTGCTGCTCCCGGGCGGCGTGATACTCGGCGTTTTCCTTCAGGTCACCGTGCTCGCGCGCGATACCAATCGCCTTGCTGATTCTGGGACGATCAACGGTCTTTAGACGGGTCAATTCTTCCCGCAAAGCCGCTTCCCCGGCCACTGTCATAGGTACTTTATTCATTGCCCAATTCTCTTGTGTAAATCCTGTAGGCGACACACCGTGGTATTACCTTCCAGCTTGAGCGTCATGCAGATAGCTTCAGCACCGGTTAATGTCGTTGTATAAAACACCCGGCGTGCCTCGGCACTGGCGCGGATGGAGGCAGAATCTTCAATAGCCCGGCGCCCCTCTGTGGTGTTGATAATCATATCCGCCTCTCCGTTTTTAATCATATCGACGATATGCGGGCGCCCTTCCAGCACCTTGTTTACGCGGCGCACTTCCAGGCCGGCAGCTTCGAGAGCATCGGCAGTGCCGCCTGTCGCCGCCAATTGAAAGCCCAGTTCTGCGAGATCTTTTGCCACAACCACCACACCGGGCTTGTCGACATCGCGAACACTGATCAAAACCGTGCCAGACCTAGGTGCCGAGGCACCTCCGCCCAACTGCGCCTTGGCAAAGGCTTCGGCAAAGGTATCGCCCGTGCCCATCACTTCACCGGTAGATTTCATCTCTGGCCCTAAAATGGGGTCCACGCCGGGAAACTTGTTAAAGGGCATGACCGCTTCTTTGACGCTGAAATATGGCGGCACAATTTCTTTGGTAAAGCCCTGGCTGGCCAAACTCTGCCCCACCATGCAGCGGGCGGCAATTTTAGCCAGTGATATGCCGATACATTTGGAGACAAAGGGTACGGTACGGGAGGCCCGTGGGTTGACCTCGATAATGTAAATCTCCTCATCCTGCCAGGCCAATTGCACATTCATCAGGCCCTTTACGCCCAACTCCAGGGCCATCTGCTTGATTTGCAGGCGCATGGCATCCTGAACTTCCCCCGGCAGATTATAAGGTGGCAGGGAGCAGGCGGAATCGCCCGAGTGTATGCCGGCCTGTTCAATATGCTGCATAATGGCGCCGATCACAACTTCCTCACCATCACAGACCGCATCCACATCCACTTCAATTGCAGCACTCAAAAAGCTGTCCAGCAGTACCGGCGCATCGTCGGAGGCCTGCACCGCATCGCGCATATAACGCAGCAGGTCTTCCTCGCGGTAGACAATTTCCATAGCCCGACCGCCCAGTACATAAGAGGGGCGCACTACCAGGGGGTAGCCAATCTTTACGGCGGCGGAAACCGCTTCACCCGTGCTCCTGACCGTGGTGTTAACCGGTTGCTTCAGGCCCAGTTTCTGGATCATCTGCTGGAAGCGCTCACGGTCTTCTGCCCGGTCAATGGCATCTGGCGTGGTACCAATAATGGGGACACCATGGGCCTCCAGGGCCCTTGCCAGCTTAAGCGGAGTCTGGCCGCCAAACTGTACAATCACACCCTTGGGCTTTTCCAGGTCGATAATTTCCAGCACATCTTCCAGTGTTACCGACTCGAAATACAGGCGGTCGGAAGTGTCGTAATCGGTGGAGACCGTCTCGGGGTTACAGTTGACCATAATGGTCTCGTAACCGTCTTCGCGCATGGCCAGGGACGCGTGTACGCAGCAGTAATCAAATTCAATGCCCTGGCCGATGCGGTTGGGGCCACCGCCCAACACCAGTATTTTATCCCGATCGCTGGGCAGTGCCTCACACTCCTCCTCATAGGTGGAGTACATATAGGCAGTCGCCGAGGCGAACTCTGCGGCACAGGTATCAACACGCTTGTATACAGGGCGAATACCCAGACCCTGGCGATACTTGCGCACCTCCTGCTCCGCTCGATTGAGCAATACGCCCAGGCGAATGTCGGAGAAACCCTTGCGCTTGAGGCCGAACATCCGGTCGCGAGAAACATCCTCAAGACCCACTCCCTTGAGTTTGTCCTCGGTATCGATAAGGTCTTTAATTTGTACCAGGAACCAGGGGTCTACACCGGAAAATTTGTAGACCTCGTCAATGGTCATACCGATACGGAAGGCATCGCCTATGTACCAGATTCGGTCGGGGCCGGGGTTGGTCAGCTCGGAGATCAAATCGGCACGATGTTCGGGGTTGTCCACATCCATTATGGGTTCAAACCCGGAGGAACCCACTTCCAGCCCGCGCAGGGCTTTTTGCAGGGATTCCTGAAAAGTGCGCCCTATGGCCATCACTTCACCCACAGATTTCATCTGGGTGGTCAGGCGGGAGTCGGCTGCCGGAAATTTCTCGAAAGCAAAACGGGGAATCTTGGTGACAACATAGTCGATGGAGGGCTCGAAAGACGCAGGAGTCGCCCCGCCGGTAATATCATTTCTCAGCTCGTCCAGGGTATAGCCAATGGCCAGCTTCGCCGCAATTTTGGCGATGGGAAAGCCTGTTGCCTTAGACGCAAGAGCCGAGGAGCGGGACACCCGGGGGTTCATTTCAATAATAACCATGCGCCCGGTTTTTGGGTCCAGGCCAAACTGTACGTTGGAGCCACCGGTTTCAACGCCGATCTCGCGCAGCACCGCCAGAGAGGCGTTGCGCATGATCTGGTATTCCTTGTCGGTCAGGGTCTGGGCCGGTGCAACGGTGATGGAGTCACCGGTGTGCACACCCATGGCATCAAAGTTCTCAATGGCGCAGACAATAATGCAGTTGTCATTCTTGTCGCGAACAACCTCCATCTCGTACTCTTTCCAGCCGATCAGGGACTCGTCGATCAACAATTCGGTGGTGGGCGATAAATCGAGCCCCCGCACGCATATTTCTTCAAACTCTTCGCGGTTGTAGGCAATACCACCACCCGAACCACCCATGGTAAACGAGGGTCGAATAATACAGGGAAAACCGAGGTGATCAACGGCCTGGTAGGCCTCTTCCAAGCTGTGGGCAATGGCGGACCGGGGGGTAGCCAGGCCAATCTTCTTCATCGCCTTGTCAAATAACTGGCGGTCTTCCGCCTTGTCGATGGCCTCTTTATTGGCCCCTATCATTTCCACATTGTGGGCGTCCAGCACACCTTCCCGGGCCAGATCCAGGGCACAGTTCAGCGCGGTCTGGCCACCCATGGTCGGCAGCAGTACATCGGGCTTTTCAATCTCGATAATTCTGGCGACAGTCTGCCACTCAATAGGCTCGATATAGGTCGCATCGGCCATGGCGGGATCGGTCATGATGGTCGCGGGGTTAGAGTTCACCAGAATGACCCGGTAACCCTCTTCGCGCAGGGCCTTACAGGCCTGGGCACCGGAGTAGTCAAACTCACAGGCCTGGCCGATAATAATGGGGCCGGCGCCGATAATCAGGATACTTTCAATGTCAGTTCTTTTTGGCATACGAAATCAGCTTTTCCCTGCGCGCGCTTCAATTAATTCGATAAAATGGTCGAACAGCGTCGACGCCTCGTGTGGCCCAGGACTCGCCTCGGGGTGGCCCTGAAAACTGAAGGCCGCTTTGTCGGTGCGGTGTATTCCCTGTAAAGAGCCATCAAACAAGGACTTATGAGTAACTTTCAGTGTATTGGGCAGGCTGCTCTCGTCCACGGCAAAGCCGTGATTCTGACTGGTAATCATTACGCTGCCATCTTCCAGGTTTTGCACCGGATGGTTGGCACCGTGGTGGCCAAACTTCATTTTTACTGTGGCTGCACCGCTGGCAAGACCCAGCAGTTGATGGCCCAGGCATATCCCGAACACCGGAATATCGGTCTCCAGTATCGCCTGTATGGCCTCAATGGCATAGGTGCAGGGCTCCGGGTCGCCCGGCCCATTAGACAGGAACACACCATCGGGATTCATTGCCAACACCTCGGATGCGGGGGTCTGCGCCGGCACCACGGTCAGGCGGCAACCCCGGTCGACCAGCATTCTTAAAATATTGCGCTTCACACCGTAATCGTAGGCCACCACATGCCAGGGCATTTGCCCGGATGGACGCTCACTGTAACTCTCACCGTGCACCCAGCTGCCCTCGGTCCAGCTATAGCTCTGGTCAACGGTGACCTCTTTTGCCAGGTCCAGGCCCTTCAGGCCGGAAAATGCCCGCGCCTGCGCCAATGCCGTCGCCTCATCGATGTCTGCTCCCGTCATCAGGCAACCGTGCTGGGCACCCTTTTCTCGCAAAATACGGGTCAGCTTACGGGTGTCGATATCGGCAATGGCAACGACATTTCGCTCTCGCAGGTAATCCTGCAGGCTCTGTTCATTGCGATAATTACTCGCCATCAGAGGTAAATCGCGGATGATAAGCCCCGCCCCCCAGTTTTTAGAGGACTCCTCATCCTCTGAATTGGTGCCCGTGCTGCCGATATGTGGGTAGGTCAGGGTAACAATTTGTCTGGCGTAGGAGGGGTCGGTGAGAATTTCCTGGTAGCCGGTCATGGCGGTATTAAATACCACTTCACCCACGGAGGAACCCTCAGCGCCTATTGCCAACCCTCTGAAAATACTGCCATCTTCAAGGGCTAATATGGCTGGACTGGACAAATACACCTCCATCTATCGAGGAAATAACCGCGGCTGCGCGCGCTCGAAAAAAAGCGAGATGGGAAGCCCTCATCTCGCTTTTGTCATAGTTTCAGCTCTGGTTATTTACAAGGCTAACACTGAGCCGGGGGCGCTCTCCCAGCCTGTGATTTCTGGGCGGTGATTTTAGGGGATCAGCCGCAATCTGTCTAGGGCACAGGCCGGGATATTGCTTTAAACAACAACTACCCTATTATGTACGCTGTTCAATCATAGGAGTTTAGATTTATGGCCTACAGCAATGGGAAAATTGCCGTCATCACCGGGGCGGGCTCAGGAATTGGCAGGGCGCTGGCCCAACAACTCAATCGCGAGGGTTGCCGCCTTCTATTGTGCGACATAAGTGAAGAGGGGCTCACCGCTACGCTGCAGTCCCTGAACCAGAGCGCTGCACCCGCGCAGGGCCACATCATGGATGTGGCCGACAAGGGGGCAATGCAGGCCTGGGCCCGGGCTATTGCCGAAGAGTATGGGCATATCGACATCCTCATCAACAATGCGGGTGTGGCCACTGGCGCAGCTGTGGAAGAGACAAAATATGAGGATATAGAGTGGCTTATGGGTATCAACTTCTGGGGTGTGGTGTATGGCACCGTGGAGTTCCTGCCGCTGTTGCGAAAGGCTCCACAGGGCCACCTGGTCAACATGTCCTCCATTTTTGGACTAATTGGCATCCCAACACAATCGGCCTATAACGCCGCTAAATTTGCCGTGCGCGGTTATACAGAAGCCCTGCGCCATGAAATGGTCGGCAGCAATATCCATGTCTGCTGCGTACACCCCGGGGGTATCAAGACCAATATTGTGCGCAACGCCCGCATCCATGGAACCGAAAGCGAGAGGGAGGAAGGCGTGGCAAACTTCGACAAGCTGGCATACACCTCTGCCGAATCTGCAGCGGCACAAATCATTAAAGCCATAGAAAAGCGCAAGAAAAGGCTGCTGGTCGGTCTGGATGCAAAGTTCGTATCCATGATATCCCGGATATTCCCGGTGAATTATACGCGCTTCCTCACGGGGCTGAGCGGTATCGGGAAAACCGAAAGCAACTGAGCAACACCGTATACTATCAACAGGATATTTTAATGGGCACCGAAACCGAAGACCTGCTGTTCGACCTAACACTAACAGACGACCAACGCATGAACCGCGAGACCATCCAGCGTTTTGCTGCCGCCGAAATCAGGGCACAGGCCGCTGCCGGCGAGACATCGGGCTGCACTCCTATCGACTTTTACCACAAAACCCTGGACCTGGGCCTGACCCTGATGCCTATTCCCGAGGCGCTGGGCGGTGCAG
>JAUVBI010000088.1 GCA_030591305.1 Pseudomonadota bacterium | reverse complement strand
CTCTGGAAGATTGGGAGTTGCTAGTTATCGGCGATGCCTGTACTGATGACACTGACCGGTTGATGCACTCCTTTGTGGAGCGGGACAAACGCATTAGCTATCATAATCGCGCCGTTAATTTTGGCGAACAGTCGGGGCCCAATAATGATGGTGTTGCCCGAAGTTCTGGCCGCTATGTCGCTTTTCTTAATCACGATGATATCTGGCTGGAGGACCATCTGGAGGTTCTTGTACGAGCTATCCGGGATAGGGGATGTGATATGGTCTTCTCTCTTGTTAACTACCTCCTGCCTGACAATACGAGTCGGATAGTTGGTGCCACGCCGAGCTGCGAATATGATCCAATACTGTTTGTACCGGCTTCCAGTTGGCTTCTAAAAAGAGAAATGGTGGAGGATGTCGGGCCATGGCGGCCAGCTCGACAACTCTATAACATACCTTCCCGGGACTGGTGCTTCAGGGCCTGGAAGCTGGGTAAGAAAATGGAATTGGTAGCTGTTTTGAGTGTTGCTGCGGTGCCCTCTGGTATCAGGAAGAACGTCTACTCAAACAGGGAATGCAATGTCAACGAACGATATTTCCTGGCATCCGCGAATGTGCTTGCATTTCGGCAACGGGCATTGACAAATGCCGTGGTCGAACACTCCGAACAGTGGTTGAAACAGTATTCTGCTGGAATATTGTTCAAATGGGGCATCATCAATGCGCTGCGTCGGTTGTTTCTTTTGGTGGGATTACACCCGGAAGCGGTCAAGAATTTTATCTGTCATCCAGGCAAGGGTGGGTTTATTGCAAAGCTGCACAAGGTTCGTGGTGTTAGTTGACGGGAGGGGAGAAGGTGTTTGAATTGTAACAATGAAGATAATGGGAAAGTGCCACTGAATGGCGCGATCAAACGGGAGCAATCAGTTACCTCTGACTGGTCTATGCTGCGCGAGCCCATAGAGGGTGTTGAAATGAAGGAAATGCGCAGTGTTATCAAGCAAAATGGCTATCTCACTGAAATTTACCGGAAGGATTGGCATCTCGACCAGGGTAGGGTTGACCAGGTTTTCCAGGTTGTGTTGAACCCCGGTGCGATTGAGGCCTGGCACGTACACCAGCAAACGACAGATCGATTCTTCGTCAGTAGTGGCCGTGTTCTGTTGGTGCTGTACGATGCCCGGGAAGGTTCGCCAACCCACGGTTTAATCAATGAATTTCGTATGGGAACGGAGCGTCCGGCGCTGGTGGTTGTACCTCCCGGCATATGGCATGGCGTATGCAATATTGGTGATGAACTAGCTGTGTTGGTCAATCTGGTTGATGAAGCTTATGAGTACGAATCCCCGGATCACTGGGGGTTGCCGGTAAATACCGAGCAAATACCGTATTGTTTTGAACCGTAACAGAGCATACTTTTAACTGCCGGAGGCATGATTGAAACTCATCATACAAATTCCCTGCCTCGACGAGGAACAGACACTACCTGCCACCTTGGCGGAGTTGCCGCGTCACATTGCGGGGGTTGACAGTATCGAGATACTGGTCATCGATGATGGCAGTAGCGATAAAACCGCCGAGGTCGCGCGCGAACTGGGAGTGCATCATGTGCTGCGCCATACCCGTAATCAGGGTCTGGGAAGAGCGTTTCGCACCGGGCTCGATGCCGCACTCAAACTGGGCGCTGATATCATCGTTAATACCGATGGCGATGGCCAGTATTGTGGTGGCGACATCCCCAGGTTGATTGCGCCTATTCTTGCGGGCGAGGCGGACATTGTTGTTGGTGACAGGCAAACAGCAAGCAATAACGAGTTTGGTTTTACCAAAAAGTGCCTGCAGTGGCTGGGCAGCTATGTGGTGCGCTCTTTGTCCGGTACGGATTTACCCGATGCCGTATCGGGCTTTCGGGCGATATCGCGAAAGTCCGCGATCAGGCTGAACATATTGTCCAAGTTCAGCTATACCGTGGAAATGCTCATTCAGGCCGGTAACAAGCAAATGTCTGTGGTGAGCGTGCCAGTCCGCACCAATCCGAAAACCCGTGAATCCAGATTGTTTGCCAGTATCCCGCAGTTTGTATCCCGGCAATTGGTGAGTATGCTCCGCATGTACGCCATGTACCGGCCGATGCGCTTTTTCTTCTACCTCGGTTTAGTGTTGTCAGTGGCGGGCGCAATTCCAATTCTCAGGTTTCTGATATCCTACTTTTCCGGAGGTGGGGCCGGCAACATACAATCCCTTACTCTGGGTGGCGTGTTGATAACCATGGGCTTTATGGTCTTCATTACCGGCCTGCTGTCAGACCTGATATCCCAGAATCGTCAACTCACAGAAATAGCACTGGAAAAAATTCGGGAGATGGAGCTGGGCGAGCATACGAGCAGAAATTTACCCGAGCGGACTCCCGACATTGCAGGCGAGTAGGCGTTTGAAAATTGCATTGATTGGCCCCTCCTTTCCATTCAAGGGGGGCATTGCCAGCTATACAACCCACCTCTACCGGCAGCTCGCTACAAGGCATGAGGTGTTGTTTGTTTCATTCAGCAGGCAGTATCCGGGCTGGTTATATCCTGGTCAGGGTGACCGTGACCCGGGAAACACTGAGCTTCGCGAGGAAGATTGTCGGCAGGTAATTGATTCGCTGAACCCACTGACCTGGCGCAAAGCGGTGGGTGAAATCAGCGACTTCAAACCTGACCTAATAATATTTCCCTGGTGGGTGATGTTCTGGGCGCCCCTGTTTATCTATATGATTTGCGGCATCCGGCGCAGGGTAAAATCCGTCCGCGTGGTCTTTTTGTGTCACAACGTGATCGCCCATGAGCCCGGTTTGCTGTCCCGGCTCTTGACCCGCATGACATTGAGGCTGGGAGATGGTTTCCTAGTGCATTCAGCGCAGGATAAACACGCGCTGCAAGCCATGCTGAATCGTCCAGAGGTCCAACAGGTGGAGCACCCTGCCTATGACTTAGCTCACCTGCAGCGCTGCAGCCGGGGCCAGGCACGGGAAAAGCTGGGGGTGGAGGGCGATGTCGTACTTTTTTTTGGTTTCGTTCGGCCTTACAAGGGCTTGAGTGTCCTGCTGGATGCGATGGCGATAGTGTTAAAGCATCGGTCTTGTACGCTAGTTATCGCGGGAGAAATTTGGGGTGACGCGCGCGTATACATCAAGCAGATTGAGCGCCTGGGCCTGTCGGGGCAGGTCAAGCTGACTGGAGACTATGTTACCCAGCAGGATGTCGCCACTTACTTCGGTGCCTGTGACCTGGTCGTTTTGCCGTATTTGTCGGCAACAGGCAGTGGCGTGATTAAGCTCGCTTACAGCTACCATCGCCCGGTGGTCGTTAGCAGCATTGGTTCCCTGCCTGAAGCGGTGCTGCAAGGAGAAACCGGGTATGTGGTTCCGTCGGGAGATGCACATGCGTTGGCGGACGCCATATTGGCGTATTTCAAGCGCAGTGACAGGGCTGCTGTTGAAGTGGTGATCGCCAAGCATGTGCAACAGTTTAGCTGGGAGCCGGTGCTGGATGCTTTAGAGGAGGTTTGACCCGCTCGCGCGTTAAAACATCATTACAAAGCAAAGCCGCCAGAAAGAGCAGGCTGGGCACGAGTTGCATGCTGATCCGGCCCACAGCGGTAAAGCGCACGGCACCCGATGCATAGCCGGTAAACAGAAACAGGGCTAGAAACAGTCCCACCGCAGCTGCCAGGGCGGCGGTGATTCCCAGGTAGCGGCTGGCCTCCTGCGTTCGCGCCGCCATCAAAGCCATGGGAAGCAGGCTCAGCAACAGGTATCCAAGTAGGTGCCAGCTATCGTGCACCCAGATGCTTCGGGCAATGCCCACCCATGCCCTGGGGCGATAGTGTATGCCAAGCCGGTCCAGGGAGTGGCCTGCAACCGCGAAATCCCCGGGCAGCAGCAACAAAAGAGCAAACAATGTGAGCAGCAAAAATGCCAGTAGTATGGCAGCTTTACGCCCCGGCAGCAGTACCACCACCAGCGCTGGGATAAATGTCAGCAGCCAATAAAACCCCTCGTTTTTAATCAGCGTACAGGACAGGGCGAATACCAGCGCCAACAGGGCCTGCCAAGATTGCCTGCGCACTGACCAGTTGAAGAATGCCATAATAGCCGCGCAGTAGCAGGCGCCCAGAAACAGGTCCGCGTAGCCGGCAAGTGCTACATGGGTGTTGATAAGAGGCATGGATAGCAGCATGTAGGTGAAAGCAATTGCCATTGTTGGCCCTGTGCCGGCGGCTCGCATCTGTCCATAGAAAGCAGCCCCCAGGGCAAGCAGACAGAGCAGCCAGGGCAGGTTCATCAGGCTTTCGTCCCAGCGTCCCGCCGCCAGGCTCATCCATACCTGGAGGAGAGGTGTGGTAATCGGGTAGCCGGAATGATGATCCGTGAAGACTCCCTCATCCCCCAACTCCAGCCACCGCTCATTGTCCACGAAGGGCACAATGCTGGTGGCCTCAAACCAAACGCGCGCTTTTGTTGCCCAGTGCATGGTGGCGTCCCAGGGGAACAGCGGCCGTTCCAGCAGCTCCAGACCCAGGGTGGTCACGCGCAGTGCTATTAACAAGGCGAAGAACAGAAATAACAGTTTGTACGGGGTAGGCTGCTCGGCGAAGCTCAGTGCCGGAACAGGTTCGGCCACAGTGCCTGGTTTCCAGAATAGTTTTGCCAGCCCCGCGCCGAAAATCAGGACACCGGTGAGAGAAGCGGTGGCTAGGAAACTCAGTGGCACACCCAGAGTATCCAGTAGCCGCATCAGCAGGGGAATGGCCAGCAAGCCGATCAGCAGGCCGTTGCCCCAAACCAGTGCCGGTCGACCTGGGGTCGTTGCAGGGATGAATACATTTAGCCAAAAGCCGCCCAGAATCAGGGGCAGGGCCATGGCCAGCAGAATGAAAACTGTGTCCATTTACTTCACCCTGAACAAGCTTCCCATGCGCCGCGAGAAAACTGGCTCGACGCTGAAGGCTTTACTTCGGGGTGCATGCAGGGTGTTCGTTGCCGGGTCAAAGCTAAATTTTGTAGGCTCGACTAAGACGATATAGTCACCACGGTGCAAATACTCGACAGGGGGTAGTTCCGGCCCATGGCGTTGCCAGAGTACGTTGAAAGGGTAGAGGTAGTACGCGCCGCGCATGCCCAGGTAGTCGTCCGCTGAGCTGACAAATATGCGCGAGTCTTTTGACTGCAGTCGGTCTTTTACGTCGACCATCAATTCGACCAACTCCGCATCCAGCCCGGCCGCCAGTTTTCCCATGGTGTCCATGCCGGAAAACGTCTCTTGGGTTTTTCCAAGCTGTTGTAATAGTTTTCCCTGCCAGACCATGTCCAGGCTTATCCAGCAGCTGAGGAAGATAGCGGCGACAACGCGCCAGTTGAAGCGTGTATTTCGCCGCAGCAGTAAGAACAATAATCCGTAAGCGAGCATGCTCAGGGTACAAAAAGCCATTATAAAGGGTACTGGATAGAAATATGAGCTGCCGGGTCCAACACCAGTGTGATGGTTAATGGATGAGTGGTTCCATGGGCTGAAACTTGTCCAGCTCGAAAAAATCGCTGCCAGTTGTGTTGTCAGCGTTGGCGGGAGAAGAGAAACATCCCTGACAGTGACTTCCTGACCGGGCCGCCCCAGTATTACCAGGCCCAGTGATGTTATATCGCCTCGCCAGCCAGCAAACTTATGTGTGGCAAGCCATAGAGCCTCCCTCGAGTTGAGCTGAAACTGGTATTCAAGGACCTCCTTGCCAGTTTGGGTGGTGCGCCACAAAATAAGCAGTGTGAGGTTTTTCGGAGCATCGGCAATCGCCAGACGCAGGAATGGATAATGACTTGAGTTAACCCGGGGCACAGACAGGGCAATGATTGCCTGGCCGGCGTTATTGAGTTGCAGCTGCAGGTCTTGACCTGTTGGCGTGCCGGCGCCGCTGTCGACGCGTGCGGTTGCAGCGTTCCAGGCGATTACTGGAAGCTGACCTGCCGCAGGGGGCGGCCCGTAGAATAAGTAGAGTCCCGCAATTGTCGCCACTGCCCCCAACAGCAGTGACACGACGGTCATTCTTAACATTTGATTCTTTTTAATTCCAGATATGTGTAGCGGGGATAGTATCAAAATTTGTTTGTGCTTGTTGCTTGAGTAGTGGGGTACGTAAAATAATATGCATGAGTTGTACTGCGTGCTTGATCGGTACAAGGTGCATTGACTACCTGCTGGCAGAGCAGTGGTGATTTCAGGGCAAAGCGGTTATGTTGTGGAGCTGGGGGATAAAGAGGCCCTGTTAAAGGTAATTGATCGACCAATTTTAGGGGTTTGCGGCATCCAGTCTCACAGATAGTTGAGGTAAACAAATAAAGTGATCGTGAATAGCTATTCAGTCGTCATAGAGACCGAAAACCTGTCAATGGCAGAATTTCAACAATCCAAAGCTGCTGGAAGTTCGCCTGGTGCTTGAACTGTCAGTAGTCATTCCTTCTTACAACGACAGAGGACATCTTCTCGATGTCATTTGGGCCCTGGAAAATCAGCAGCCCCCCGTAATGGAGATAATCATCTCCCACAGCGGGGTTGCTGAATCGCTGCTGCGCAATTACCAGCCAGCGGTACCTAGCCGGTTGCTGCACAGTGACCAACCTTTGGTGTCCGGCGCTGCGCGAAATCGCGGTGCCGAAGCGGCAAGGGGGAAATGGCTGGCCTTTATTGATGACGACGTAATTCCCGCCTCTGACTGGACGGCGCAGTTGAGCGCGATAGTGGAGAACGGTAACGAAAATACTTGTTATGTAGGTTCTGTTGACTATGATCGATCTGGTGGCTACTGGGGACTGAGCCTTTGGTTTATGGAGTTTGGCAGTGTTCACCACAATATGCCGAGCAGGTTCGTGGATGGCGGTGCGTCCGCTAATATGTTTATGCACCGGGACGTGTATCAGCGGGCCGGGGGTTTTCCGGAAAATATCTCGAGAAGTGTGGATGTAAATTTCATGTCCCGCTGCCGGCAGTCTGGCGCCAGCACCTACTTTCATTCTGGTCCGGTGGTGGCACATCGCAATATCGCGGGCGTACGCCATTGTATGACGCACGCACAGAGCCTGGGCGATGGTAGCGCCGCAGTGAGAAAGGTTGCGGACATGAAGGGGATTTTTTTTGTTAAATACCCGGCTGCGATCCCCCTACTATTTCCAGCCAGGCTAGCCTTGATGACGTACCGCATTATTCGTTGCGGTTATGGACAGAGGGCTTCATTCGCTGCCCATTTCCCGGGTATCGCATTGGCTGTGCTGTTCTGGACCTTGGGTTTTTACCGGTCGGCAACCACATCGTGACGGTATCATCAACAGGGCTCGATGAATGCCCATCCCCCGTTTACATCTGGGCTCAAGAAGGCTGGTTGTACCTGGCGGTTATTATCGACCTTTATTCGAGGAAAGTGGTCGGCTGGAGCATGGGTTACCGGATGAAGACCCGACTGGTATGTGATGCTCTGCGGATGGCTATTTGGTAAAGGCGGCCTGGTGCTGGCCTGGTTGTTCATTCGGATCGAGGCTCTCAATATGCCAGCAAGGATTACAGGCGACTGCTAAAAGCCTATGGCTTCGTCGGCAGCTTGAAGCAGGAACGAGTCCACTGGCGTAATTACCAGGCTAGGCTCGAAGCACAGCAGGATGTGTTGAACTACATATCCATGTTTTACAACAGCCAACGGCTACATTTTGCAGGCTTTACGCAGCGTGGTATGGTAAATAAGATTTCAAAAATAAACAAAAGGACTAGGCATGCTACTTACTTCCCGTATAACCCCTTACCTTACCGTCATCAGCCTTATTGGGGTGTCTTCTCTGGTGCAAGCACAGGCGCAAGCAATAACCTCAGGGGTTTCTCTTCAACCTGTAGCCAGTGCCGCAGCAGTTCCTGCTCTTGGTTCGGGCTTGCTAATAGTGCTTGGTCTGCTACTGGCCGTGATAGCAGCGAGAACTCTACGCAGCGATAAGACTGCGCAAAAGCTTCTGAGCGTGGCAGTATTGGGTGGAGGTCTTATGCTCAGCGGACTTGGCGTTGATCGCGCTCTAGCTGCAATAGCAATATCCGAGGCAATAATCAGTGGAGACGGCTGCACTAATCCCCATGTTATTCCTTACACTTCAGATTCGACTGATACGATGCTTATTAATGAGTGCCCAAATTCAATGAAAATTGAGGGTTTTTTGGTTGGCGGGTGTAATTCTGAGGCTGGGTATGCTTTGGATTTAGCGTCAGCTAATTGCAAGGTAGGTCAGGTGCTTTCTTCAGGGGGATCATGTGAGTACTTGCCAAGGTGCTTCCCAGTAGATTAGAAAGCTACTCTAAGAAATGGCGGTGGGCGAAGGATTCGAACCTTCGGAGGGGACAAACCCTCAACGGTTTTCAAGACCGCCGCTTTCGGCCGCTCAGCCAGCCCACCGGAAATTGTTATCTTCTGCTCGACTTAACGAGCAGCCGGAATTATACAGTTATGCAATGTGGACACAAGGGGCGGGAAGCCCCTCGACCATAAAATTGCCAGTTTTTAGCTGTCTTCGGTAACCGTATCGATAGTCGCCTCTGCAGCCGAGCCCCTTGGGTCGTTGGCGGGGCGCATTACCGGTTTGCCAGTGGCCAGCGCTGCTGGGGCAACCTTTTCACTGAACAGTGTTGAGTGACTGGTTGTAATTTCAACCACGCCTACGGAGCGCGCTTCCAATCTTGGATCGTTAAGGGCTCTGCCGTTATCTGTAAGGCCATGTGCTGGAGCTTCCTCAGCGGGCGCCTCAACAACAATTTCTTCTTCCTCAGCAGGCGCTTCAACTGTTTCCGGGGCGGCTTCAACTGTTTCTGCAGGCGCTTCGACCACTTCGTCAGGAGTTTCGACAACTGCTTCCTCTGTCTCAGTGGGCTCAACTGTCGCTTCAACGGGCTCAACATCAGGTGCTTCAGTTACCGCAGTTTCAACTGCTTCAGCAGCAGGCTCCATTACAGCAGCCGGCTCTACCACAGGAGAAGGCTCTACTACAGGAGAAGGCTCTACTATAGGAGAAGGCTCTACTATAGGAGAAGGCTCTACTACAGCGGTGACTTCCTTCTCGATTGTCTCTGCAACTACCTGGCTGCTTTCAACGACTTCAACCGCCGAATTTTCCACCGACTCGGGGCGCTTGCCACGATTGCGCTTGCGGCGGGGAGCCTCGGATCGCTTCATGTCGCTGGGGCGCTTACGGGGCTTATTACTGGGCTGATCTGATGAGGACTCGCTGCTCTGATCCTTTACATTGCCATTTCTCTGGGCCTCAGCATGTACGTTATTGCTGCCCTTGTCGTCTTCGCGTTCGCTGCGGCGACGACTCTGCTGCTTCTGCTGGCCAGTAGTGGGTCGATTGCCTCCATCATCATTGCGGCGTCCATCACTCTGCTCACGTTTGTCCTGGCTCTGCTCCGATCTCTGCTCAGGTCTACGGTTTTGACCACCACGGCGACGATTGCGGCTGCGGTTATTCTGGGGCTTTTCTCCCTGGTGCTGCTGGGATTGGCTGGTTTGTTGCTTCTGCGCCGGCTTCTGTGCCGGCTTCTGTTCTGCCGCAGGCTCTTCTTCAACCGTGCTAAACAGGGAACTGAACAGACGAGCGACAACCCCGGGTTGTTTGACCTGTGTTTCAGGCTGCGGTGTTTTTTGCTCGGTGGTTGCTGGCTTGGCCGTAGTATTCGCGCTTGCAGCGGGGGCGGGTGCCTGTGGCGCTATGGCCTGCACGGCCGCCTGTTGCTGCGGAATATTGGCCGTGTGGCTGTCGCTGATGGTCTCGGCGTCAAGCTCTGCAAGCTCGACTTTGTAACTGGACTCGTGATCGGTGATTTCGTCATCGCGCAGGCGCTGCAACTCGAAGTGCGGTGTTTCCAGGTTCGGGTTGGGTATTACCAAAATACGGGTTTTGGAAACTTGTTCGATCTCGTTCAGGGCACCACGCTTTTCGTTCAACAAATAGGCGGCGACATTGACGGGGACGATGGCCCGAACTTCAGCGCTGCGGTCCTTGATGGCCGCTTCTTCCAGCAGGCGTAAAATAGACAGCGCCAGAGATTTGGTGTCGCGGATGGTGCCCTGCCCGGAACAGCGGGGGCAGACGATGGCACTGGTCTCGCCCAGAGAGGGGCGCAAACGCTGGCGGGACATCTCCAGCAGGCCGAAACGGGAAATACGGCCGACCTGTACACGGGCACGGTCGATTTCCAGGGCATCACGCACACGGTTTTCTACCGCGCGTTGGTTGCGCGCAGCCAGCATGTCGATAAAGTCGATAACAATCAGGCCACCCATGTCGCGCAGGCGCAGCTGGCGAGCAATTTCGTCGGCGGCTTCCAGGTTGGTTTGCAGTGCGGTGTCTTCGATATCTTTGCCACGTGTTGCTTTGGCGGAGTTAATGTCGATAGATACCAGCGCTTCGGTGGGGTCTATAACAATTGAGCCACCGGAGGGCAGGCGCACTTCGCGCTGAAATGCGGTCTCAATCTGGCTTTCGATTTGAAAGCGGTTGAACATCGGGATGTTGTCTTCATACAGGCGAATACGGCTTTCATATTGCGGCATAACCTGCTTGACGAACTCCATGGCCTGCTGGTACGCCTCTGGCGCATCGATCATAACCTGGTCGATATCATCGCGCAGATAGTCACGTACGGCGCGAATAACCACATTGCTCTCTTGATAAAGAAGCTCAGGTGCTTTGGTTTTGTCGCTGGCTTCGGTGATGGCTGTCCACAACTGAACCAGGTAATTGAGATCCCACTGCAGTTCCTGGGTGGAGCGTCCGACACCGGCTGTGCGAATAATAACGCCCATGCCATTAGGAATTTCCAGGCCGTTCATGGCCTCGCGTAACTCTGAGCGCTCATCGCCTTCAATGCGACGTGAGATGCCTCCAGCGCGTGGGTTGTTGGGCATGAGAACCATATAACGGCCGGCCATGCTGATAAAGCTGGTGAGAGCTGCGCCCTTATTACCACGCTCTTCCTTGTCTACCTGGACAATGATCTCGGTGCCTTCTTTAACTATATCGCGGATTTTCATCCGGCCGTCCTGGTCTTTGGGCTTGCGCGAGAAGTATTCCCTGGCGATTTCTTTGAGGGGCAAAAAGCCGTGGCGGTCTGCACCGAAGTCTACAAACGCTGCCTCCAGGCTAGGTTCTACCCGGGTAATTTTTGCCTTGTAGATGTTGGACTTCTTTTGTATGCGAGTGCGGTTTTCGATGTCCAGATCGTACAGGCGCTGCCCGTCGACCATGGCGACACGGAGTTCTTCCGGTTGTGTTGCGTTGATTAAT
>JAUVBI010000100.1 GCA_030591305.1 Pseudomonadota bacterium | reverse complement strand
TTTGGCAACCCAAACCTGGTGAAGTTTGCAGAGGTGCTACTTGAAAAGGTAGACAAAAAAGATTTTATAGCCGGTGTTGTGGGGCAAAATATTGTGCTGGAAGGCATGGCCTTCTCTGTGTTTGAAATGCTCAAGGCGGTCAACGAAAACAGCAACCCGAAGTTCGCCCATATTCTGGCGGGCACCATAGCCGATGAACGGCGTCACGTGGGTTTTGGTGAGAACAGAATTGGATCGCTGATCATCGAACACCCCGAACGCAAGCCTGAAATTGAGCAGATGCAAAAAGAAATGACCTACCACATGCTGGCAACCTTCGCCGAGGCATTCAGTGACAGGGAAAGCACCTATGAGGAAGCGAGAAAGGTAACCGGTGCCAATGAGACCGAGGGTGTTGTCTGGCACGGAGCCAACCTGACTGAACTCGAGCCCAAAGACATGGAACATGTACTTGCCGATACTGTTCTCAAGGAATTTAAAACTCGGCTGGCAAGAATCGGACTGGAATACCAGTCTCCCGCAAGACCCAGGGCCGCTTGATAAACTGCGGCGGCCAGAATAGCGAATAGACTTATGTCGATAAGCGCTGAGCCCCACGAACTGCTAGAGAGTGATTTTCTCAGCGAAGTTCACTCCTTTGATTTTTGGCTGCAGGCCGTGGAAGGTTACCTGCTGGACACCGAACACGGGCGTGACCCCACGCTTGTGGAAGAACCCATGGATGAGGCCCGGCGCGAGACATTGATCACCACCCTGTGCAATTACTGCATTGGAGAAACCGCTGCGCTGGAGGCCTCCAGCGGTATGATTGGCTACGCACCCAGCATGCCGATTAAAATATTCCTCTCCACCCAGGTTGTCGATGAAGGGCGGCACCTTGAAGTGTTTGTACATCGACTGCGTGAGCTGGGTGTGCGCGACCCCGCCTCAGAAATAATGCAGCGTGCGAATCCTGCCCTTATCAAGTTCAAGGAGCAGTTACTGGAATATGTCGACAGCCGCGACTGGGAAGCCGCAGTCTTTGCCCAGAATATTATTCTCGAGTCCCTGGAATTTACCGTGTTTGGCGCCCATGCCGAAACTGCCGACCCAATAACAAAACAGGTCCTCACCAGCATTATCAAGGACGAGCGCCGCCATATGGGCTTTGGGGAAAATGATCTGGGTCGACGCCTGGCACTCACTCCTCACCTGCGCCCCCGACTGGCAAAGATTAAACACGAATTGGATATGCTGGTAATGGAAACCTTTGCCGGTACCTTGCGCGATACGGGTGTACCTGCGCAGGAGCAGGTTCGCTTTACAAGTAATTATCTGGCGACAGTCGCCAGGTTGGGCGTTGACCTGTGAACGATCCATTACAGAGCGAAGCTCCCGAGGACGAAAAGAACGTCAAGGTAGCCCCCAGACAGCGCTATGTTCTTGATGATACCGGCTTTAACGAAGTACCCAAAAAATACCGCAAATTCTACCGCCGCTTTGGCGGCCCGGGTGACACCCTGGCACCCAATGAGGTGCTGTGCCCGGTGTGTATGGTGGTTGTGCGCTCTTCAAGAGAGCTTCGCCCCGGCGACCGGGTATATTGCATGCCCTGCTTTTCACGCTTGATAGTTATTGAATCAAACGGAAGACTTGAGGCGCGACCCGTTTATTAGGGCTGTTCTTCCCCCACCTCTGGCCGGTAATGCCGGCCTATTTCCCCCCCGCCTCCTCCAGCCACAACAGCGTGTCGATATAGGCGACAAAACGATTCAGATAATGGGGCGACAGGTCACGCATGGAGGCAAGCGACTGCACAATCAGCTTTTGCGGATTGAGCGGCCCGGCATCCTCGGGGATTTCCTCGATGAGCTGGGTGACCCGTTTGTCGGCATTGCGTTTTACCAGGGACTCGCGAAAGTGGTGAATAGCATTGAGCTGGCCCTGCCCTATCGCGCTCATATCTCCCTCACCCCGGGTAAGAGCCTGCTCTTGCTGGCGTAAAATATCATCGAAGGACAGCGGTAGCGGCTCGATGTTGGGGCTCACCCTGGGTGTCGAAAGCCTTGCACTCAGGGCCGCCAGTTGTGCATTGATTGACCCCACTGCGGTTGGCTCCTCCGCGGCCTGTGGGTCAACCGTGTTACTTCCATCCGACACTATTGCCCCGAGCTCCGGGGTACCGGTGCCATTTCTACCCGACGATTCTGCGAACGACTGGCGTCATCCGTATTGGCAACCACCGGTTGCTGCGCGCCAAAGGCCGCCGCAAAAACAAGCTCGGGGGGCATACCCTGCAAAACTAATGTCCGGGTCACCGTCAGCGCCCGCTGGGCAGACAACTCCCAGTTATCCCTGAAATGGCTGTTTCCGCTTTGTATAGGCAGGTCATCGGTAAAACCGCTGACCATCAGCATTTCATCTCGCTCACCCAGATAAACCTGAAGTGGCTTAACCAGTGTCTGTAACAGCTGCTTGCCCTCACTCTGCAACTGATCGGAATTGAGCGCAAACAGCACGCTGCCGCTGATACCAATGCGACCGTTGTGCAAGGTGACCCGCCCGGTTGCCAAGGGGTCAGCCAGGGCTTCCTCCAGAGCCATACGACGCTGTTCCTCCGCCTGGCGTTTTTGTATCTCAACTTCAAGAGACTGTGCGAGCTCCAGCTGAATACCCAGCGTCCATACCAGAATGAGAACGAATACGCCTACCAGCCCCGCCATCAGGTCGCCAAAAATGGCCCAGACTGGCGTTTCCTGTGAAATGCTTTCCTCGAGCTGCTCCATTAAGCTTCCTCGACCGCTCCCAACAAATCGGGCTGCCCTAATTGCCGCAACTCTTCAAACATCTCTCTTTGGGACAACATACTCTGGTCAATAATTTGTCTTGCCTGGGCAACGTAATAGCCCATTTGCTCATCGCTGCGGACACTGGACTTGTCCATTGATTGCTCGATACGACAGAGCCCGTCCATCAGCACATTATTGGATTCGTTAAATACATTAACCGCCGTGGTAAAGGCCTCCCCAAGGCTGGCCATTTCTGTGGCGCTGCCGGCGAAATGCTCCGCAATACCGGACATTTTTCTCACTTCTGAGCCCACCTGCTCGCTAAACTTTCCGCCAATACTCGCCAACTCGGCGACCGTTTTGAGCTCCGCAGAAAATTGCGTTGACGCATTGCAAAGCGCCTCGGACGCCAGTGTCTGCGATTGCGATAAAGAGTCGGACCACTGGGAAAGTCGCAGCCCGTCGCTCTCCTCCTGCCGTTTCGACCAGGATGAAAGAAGCTCCTCGGTGCTGTTGCCCAGCCGGGTGGCAAGTGCATCCAACTGAGACTCTGTGGTAAGGGACATTTGCAGGCGAGACGCTTTCGCCTCACTGGCAATGCTCTCCATCGCCAGTGCGACAACAGGTGTAATACTTTCACCGGCCAGTCGAGCACTCTCAGCCAGGCTCTCTTTCAGCGAACCACCCACCGATGCAGCGAGCTCCTGATAGACACCCATTGTCGAGTGGTGAAACACATCCTGGCTGGCAATCAATTTTTCCGCCAGCGCGTCACCCATGTGGCCCAGTTGATCGGCAATAGCATTGAGCTTCTCTGCAACGGCAGGCAAGGCCTGTGCCTGCATTTGCAATGCTTTATAGGTTTCCTGTCGATTGTGACCCAGGGAAAATGTACGAAATACCGTGGCAATTTTTCCATCCAGAGCACGGGTTTCCAACATGCGGTCCCGCCTGCTCAAGGTGGAAATCAGGCCCAGCATGGCGGAGGCCGCCACACCGGCTACCGAGGTACCAAAGGCCACGCTGAGCCCTTGAATAGGCGCTGCAAGGCCGGCGCGAATAGCCTGCAGTTCCGTTGTCCCCTCCAGCGCAATAACCGCACCGGACAGGGTTTCAACCATGCCCACAAAGGTTCCCAGCAAACCCAGCATGACTAACAGGCCGACCAGGTAGGGCGTAACAACCGGCGCTGGCAAGCCCACGCGCTCGCCCTCTATACGCAGGCGTACGGCATTTTGCAAAGACGGGTGTAATTTTTGCAGCCACTGCTCAAAGGCCGCAGCATCCTCCTCAATCGTGTCGGAAATAGCTGCCAGGGCGCGAGCCAGTGTATCGGTTGCCGCCCTGAACTGTAGCAGTTCCATAAAGCCTATGGCGTAAACGCAGGCGATAACCAGGGTAACCGCCAACGCCAGTGTATTGGACCCAACAAAGGTCGAAGCCATCCACAGCACAGCGGCAGCACCCAATAAAAATGCACCCGTAAAAAATAGTCTATTCATAGCGTTACTTATCAATCTCTGCGTTGAGTGCTTCAATCAGCCCCTGGGTTGGCAACAACCTGGCCTCGACCTCGGCAAGTAGTAATTTCCGTATCTCGCAACCAAAACCCTCTAGCAATTCCGGCCATGTGCTAGCGCCGGGCTGCGGGTCGGCAAGGGCGCACTGGTAGCTGTTCAATAATTGATCAAACCGTTTCGCAAGGAAACCAGGAAGCCGTGCAAACATCTTCCTGCTGTGCACGGCAAGCGTGTCGGCAAGCACCTCGTCAAGGGCGGCGAGTTGAGCCAGTTCGGCAGATGCCCCCTCGGCAACATCGTGCACCTGTAATCGGAGCTGGGAAATCTTGAGTTCCATGTCTCTTTGATGGGCTGCGTAGAACCTCCCGTAGGGCCCGTAACCACTGTCGCTGTCAGCGGGCACTTCCCTATCCGCCCGGGGAAATTTAATACGACCAAAACCCGTGTCCGCCCCGTAGCTGTTGATGATTGCGGTCACTATTCCATTGCGCACCCGCAGAAACTCAGCCTGCAATGCCTCTGTAGAATTTGCCTCTTGCCGAAAAGACTCTGCCGACTGGCAAGTATGTACTGTGGAGATACTTATCGAGTCAGAAAGGTCTACCAGCCGCCCCAGGCGCATAGCGAAATTCTTGTTGGAAACTGCTACGTCGGACACCGACATGCCAACAAGGGCACGAACCAGCCTTGAGCCATTAGCGGCAACTTCCGGATTTGCGTGATTATTATTCATTCAGTTGCACAGCTGATAAAGGCCTGGATGCCAGGTCTATGGGGTTTTCGGGTTAGGGCTACTACAAGGAGGCGGTATTGTATGACTTTTTGCCAGGGCGCATTCTAGCATTAAAGAGGGGGGCATTTCGGGCATATTATTCACTTAATTTTGCCTACCACACTAGCCCTGGTTTACTATCGTGAATCGCTGTATATCTGATTATTGGGCAGCGCATCTGATATACAGGGGGAGAACATGAACTACCAAAAGCTCAAAGAGGCCGAAGCAGGCTTTTTACAGCGCTACCCCGATGGGTTTTTCGACCCGGAAATGGAAAAAATCAAAAAAAAGCACAACATCGACAAACTGGCGGAGTTTACCCAGACAAGCCTGACTCGAACAAATTTCAACCGTCCCGAGTTTATAGCCGAGACCCTGGTAAAAATTGTCAGCCGCTCCTCCATGGTATCCCTGTTTGAAAAGCCCAAATTCAGGGATTTCGTCAGATCCTTGAACTCCCATGAGAAACAGGCGCTGGCCGACGCCTTCGAAAAGCGCTTATATGGCAGGCAGAAACAACGCGGCTTTGAAGAAATACTCGGCATGCTCAGCCATCATAAGATTGCGCGATGGTCGGTGATCTCGGTGGTACCTTTTTATTTCGCACCCACAAAAGAGGCTTTTGTAAAGCCCACCACCGCCAAAGGTATACTCTCTTACTTGGAAATCCAGGAGTTCCAGTACAAACCAACGCCATCATGGGCGTTCTATAAGAGCTACCTGAAGCTACTCAAAGATATCAAGAAAGAAGTGGCGCCCTCCCTGTCACCCAACTATGCGGCACTCACCGGTTTTTTGATGGTGAGTATTTAGCCCCCTGTTGCTGGGAAAGTGAAAAGTGGGCTTGCCTTCTCAGCGCCACACCTTGATAATTCGCAGCTTCAAAAACCGCCCTTAGCTCAGCTGGATAGAGTGGCCCCCTCCTAAGGGGCAGGTCTCAGGTTCGAATCCTGAAGGGCGGACCATTTTACTCAGGAATAGAGCCCTCTTCCGCCGCCCTGGCCTCGGCTCTGGCTCGCTTCATCGTTTTATACACACCCACGCCCTTGTGACGCTGGAGGTTAATCACTTCAATTTCCTGTTTGATTCTACGCTGCTGATGCCCGCCTTCGGCGTCTTCGAGCTCCACCTTCAGTTGTTTCTGCCTTTTCTTCAGCTTCTTCAGTACCTCGTGCAGCTTTTTAATATGCTTTTTATCGGCCTCGGCTTGAGACTCCAGCAGCTTGCTCAGTCTTTCAAATAGCTTGGCGGTTGTCATTGTTACCTCCTTCAGGCTCCTGGGATGAACTCTGATTATTCAGGTTCCGGGCAATCTTCTCAATTTCTTCAGGCTGCAGCGCCAACTCGTCATGCACCGGGTCGCCGTGAGGAATAGCCGCTTTGTTTAAATCCTCAGTAAGATCGAGAAGGCGTTGAATGACTTCCCTGGTATAGTTGGCATCATTAATTAGTGAAGTAGCCGTCTGCGAGGTGATAGAGCCCTCTCTGATCAGTCTGTCTATCGTACGCACACCGTGGCTTTCAGCGTCTACAATGCCTACTCTAATATGATCCAGTGCCAGTAATGTGACAACGGCATCATCACTCTCACGCAGGGCGGCAACTTCACGCAGCACCTGGCCAATACGTACCCGAAAGCGGTTGTACTCATTCCGAACATCTTTATTTGGGCTGCGCATACCGGGCAGGAGATTTTTACGCAGGTGTTTGACGGCCTTGATAGCGGCAACTACACCCGTGTTGGCTCGGCGCAAGCCGTTGTAAACATTTGCATATTCAGGGGGACCCGCGGCCTGTGCCCTGCCCAGAAATTCGATATTGGCACTGTAGATATCCTTTACAGTCAGCGCATATTTCTCATCCATATCAAGCTCTATCACCTTTCCAGGTGGGTCGATGAATTCCTGTAAATCTTCGTCACTGGTAATGGTCGCGCGGCGCAGGGAAACTCCGTGGGCTATCAGCGTGAAAGCGTTGCGAAAGAGGTGCTGGGTCTCTTTGTAGATGGCATGCAGGGCTACCTCCGGTATCTCCAGTGAAGCATCACTGAGATAACGCGGTTTGGCATGGGGAATATTCACCTCACGAAATTTCCGCTCCAACCACCTGACCAGGGGCTGGATCATGGGCAACATTAGCATGATGCCAATAAGATTAAATAGCGTATGGAACATAGCCAGCTTGAGTGTGTAATCATCCGCAGCGATACCGACTTTGTCACTTAATATATCCACAACACTTAACAGGGGTTGAATAAATATCAGCGCCACCAGCCCGGTTACCAGATTGAATATAAGGTGTGCCCCCGCCAATCGCTTACCGGCGATATTGGCGCTGATCGAACCCAGTATCGCGGTAATCGTGGTACCAACATTGGCCCCTATCGCCAGGGCCAGCGCATTCTCATAGGTAATCTGTGACGCTGCAAGTGCCGTGATAATCAGTGTCAGGGTGGCGTGGCTGGACTGCATAACAACAGTTGCCACAATACCAATCAGCGTAAACACCAACAGCCCCCATATGCCGCTGATGGCATATTGGGTCAGGTCAATGTGCTGGGCGAAGGAGGAAAACCCCTCCTTCATATAGTGAATACCCAGAAAGAGAAAACCAATTCCCACCAGCGCCCAACCCAGGCCCTTTGCTTTTTTCGATTGCTGCATCAGCAGGATCACACCGAATACTAAAATGGGTAAGGCGTAGGTTGAAAGCTTCACCTTGAGTCCGAAGCCGGCAATGATCCAGGCCCCCGTTGTAGTGCCCAGGTTGGCGCCAAAAATAATACCAATGCCCCCCGCCAGGCTTATCAGCTCAGCGCTTAAAAAGGAGATGGTAATAACCGAAACCAGTGATGAAGACTGCATCAGGGAAGTGCTCACCACGCCGAAGCTCACGCTCTTCCAGAGCTTATCGGTGCTGGCAGTCAATACGCGCTGCAATGCTCCGCCGGTAAACGCCTTGAAGCCCTGTTCCATGCACAGCATGCCAAACAGGAAGAGCGCCACGCCAGCGGCTACATCGTTGAAAGTGGCACTGGCCCAGAAGCCGTAGGCCAACAGCGCGAATATTGACGGGAGCAGGATTCGTTTAAGCATTGTTACTAATGTATCTCCACAAAAGGGTAATGCTAGTGGCTTTATTTAATGACTACAAATGTAGTCCGTCAAACTCAGCTAGATTAGCAAGGAATCGATGTGCTGAAAACGTCACCGATGCTTTGTCTTTGGCCTCTGATAAATGGCGCACACTATCGACCAACGCCAGCCACCAGCGCATGTGGTCGGCACTGAGTTGGGCGGCCACGGGTATAAGGTCATGCATGGTGCTCAGGTTTCTACCGGCAGCGGCTTTTATATTGGCCATGCTCTCAAGGTCCAACTCACGCTCATTGAGTTTTACAATAAGCGTGGCGACACTCTGTGGGTCATCTTCAAGGGATTGTGAACTGGCAGGTTCCGCATACTCACCCAGTACAGCGAGATCCAGATGGCTCAAAATTTCGCGCAAGGCTCCCCGCAGGCTTCGTCTAAGCTCATCCTTGCGATCCCGTTCCAACAGACGCTGCACCAGGGAGAACAGGCCTACCAGAAAAAACCCCTCCAGGCAAAAACCTATCAGCTCCGGCAGCAGGCTGTTCTGGAACGCACCCTCGCCGGTCTCTCGTAAAAAAACCACCAAAAAATAACTGCCACTCAGGCCGAACACCACCAGTGGCGCGAACAGGATAAGCCGGTTGACGCTATTCTTTTTCATCGACCAGCACCAGGGCCTGTACCACCGCGGCTATTTTATTTGCCTCCACCCGGGTCATATCCAGGGGGATATTCTGTAGGTATACCACCAAGTCATCGCGTATGGGCACTGGGAAAATATCGTGGGGACTGCGCGGTGGGTTGAGTGCCAACTCTTCCCGGGCTGTGGCCTGCCCTGCATCGTCCCGTCGCGCTACCATTTTAGATTCTGGCAGCTCTCCCTCGTTGGAAACAAACTGCGCCGGATTCTCGCGCCAGCGAAGAAAGTCTTTCAGGGCACTGCTTAAGCGCTGATTATAAACTTTCAGATTTTCAGGGCGGATAGTCGACCCCTGTATTTTATGAAACCGCGAGCATAGCTCGTCGACATCCAGCGCTCGCAAATCGATTCGCTCGTGAGATTTTAATTGCTGCAGCAATTGTTCTGCGGCAAGCTTGCGCGCCCGTCCCGTGGCCGGTTTAACAATACCGGAGACTGCACTCTGCCGTAAGAACTCCAGAAAAGCCGACTGCGAATAATCCTGCTCTGCCATGCGCCCTCTCAAGCCTCAACGGCTGGCGATATACGCCATAAACTCTTCGGTATTTGCACGCTGGTCTGCATCAATTTTCCTGGCGATGTCTGTATCGGCCATCATGGTATCCCAAGCCGCTAATCCAGGCACGGCATCAATGACATCCCAATTCAGCTTTGCAGGTCCTACCATTTTTGGAATGGCCAGTGCATAGCGCAAATAGATGTCGGCCAGACTTATCTCTGTGCCGGTCAAATAGGGCTGAAAAACCGCCAGCTCCTCAATCGATTTCGCACCGCGCGTCAACACTGCTTTCACTTCCTCCAGCATTTCCTCGGGAAATTCAACCTTTCCGAATACTGCTGGAAGTAATCTTCGGGCGGGCAAATCAAGGTACAACTCGGCAATTTTCATTAACTGGCGCACCTGGCCCCGGGCTTCTATATCTGCCGGATACAGGGGGTTTTCAGGATAGGCATCTTCCAGGTATTCCACCAACACACTGGACTCCGAAAGCTTGGTGCCCTTTTCGGTGGTCATGGCCGGCGCCTTGCCCGTGGGATTCACCTCCAGTATTTCGGGGGAGTGTGGGTAGGTGATGTGTTCTTCAAACGGCACACCCTTTTGCATCAGGGCGTGTTTTACGATGTTGTGGTAATTGGAAAATGGGAATCCGTGTAGGGTCAGCATGTTCTATCCTCTATAATAGGCTTCTCTTATAGTGTAAGTCTAATCTCTCTTCCTCAATTACGCCAATGCGATCACTCTATTCCACATCCTCACCCCTCAGCCTGACAGGGCCAAAAAGCTCGGGGTACTTGCC
>JAUVBI010000069.1 GCA_030591305.1 Pseudomonadota bacterium | reverse complement strand
AGCCCCAGCAGGTCGTGCATGACTAAGACTTGAGCATCGGTGCCGGGACCTGCGCCTATGCCAATAACCGGAATATCCAGTTTTGAGCTGATATCGGCGGCCAACTCGGCGGGAATACATTCCAGTACCAGCAGGCTGGCACCTGCATCCTGGATTTCCACCGCGTTGGACAGAATGGATTTGGCCTCTTTGGGGGTGCGGCCCTGTACTTTGAAGCCACCAAAGGTATTGACTGACTGCGGTGTCAGGCCCAAGTGGGCACAAACGGGTATACCGCGCTCCACCAGGGAGCTGATGGTGTCGCTGAGCCAGGTGCCGCCTTCCATTTTCACCATCTGGGCACCTGCCTGCATTAACATGGTGGCATTATGCATGGCCTGGTCGGCATTGGAGTAGGTCATGAAGGGCAGGTCGGCGATGACCAGCGACCGGGGGTTGCCCCCCATCACGCACTGGGTGTGGTAGGTCATGTCATCAATACTGACAGGAATAGTGCTGTCGTGACCCTGTAATACCATCCCCAGGGAGTCACCGACCAGAATGGTCTCGGCTCCCGCATCGCTGATCAGCCGCGAGAATATGGCATCGTAAGCGGTAATACAGACAAATTTATCACCATCGGCCTTCATCTTGTTCAGAGTGCTGAGGGTGATCTTGCTCATGGGCGAAACTATCCGAAAAATGTCGGGTTAAAGTAGTGGCGACCACTGCGTATATCCAGCATATAGTCCACCAGGTGTTTGTAATCCACTTCGCTGTTCGCCAAGTCTATCTCGCTGGCATTGACGATAAGCAGAGGAGCGCTATCGTAGTATAGAAAGAACTCACTGTACACTTCGTTTAGGCGCTCCAGATAGTTGCGCCCCATGCCCTGTTCGTAGGAAATACCGCGGTTCTGGATACGTGACAGCAGAACATCGGTGGAGGCCTGTAAATAGATGACCAGGTCGGGCCTGGGGGCGTCAATAGTTAATTGCTGATAGACCTTACTATAGAGCTGGAACTCATTACTATCGAGGTTGATTCGGGCAAATAGCGGATCCTTCTCGATCAGGAAATCTGAGACTCTCACCGGTTCAAATATGTCTGCCTGGCGCATATCTTGTATCTTCTGGGCGCGCTGGAACAGGAAAAACAACTGGGTCGCCAGGGCTGCCTGTTTGCCACTTTGATAAAACTTCTCCAGAAAGGGGTTGTCTTCCGCCTCTTCCAGCAAGGTCTGGTAATTGAAGCTGGAGGCCAATTTTTTGGCCAGAGTGGTTTTGCCAACCCCAATGGGCCCCTCTATGGCGATAAAAGAGGGGGGCGTTCGCCCTTTCAAGTCTACGTTTATGGCAGAGTTGTCTTGCATTGAGGCTGTGGCTCCTTACTCGGGATCTGCGTGCTTGTCCAACTGCACCTGGGTTCGTACCAGGTTGCCAGCTGGGCACGTTGCTAATAATGACTCAAGAACCCCACCGCAGGGAAGCATCAATTTCTCTCCGGCGATTTCAGCGAGCGGATACAAGACGAAATTGCGTTTGGCCATGCGGGGGTGTGGGATTTTAAGGCTCGGTGTATCAATTTTTTCACACCCGTAGAGCAGGATGTCCAGATCGAGTGTGCGGGCTGCCCACCGTTGCTCACGGACGCGTCCCTGGCTCTGTTCAATGACCTGGGTGGCATCTAATAACTGTGGGGGTGGCAGGGAGGTTGTAATTTTCACGACGGCATTGAGGTAGTCGGGTTGTTCCCCGGGGCCTACTGCTGTGCTGCGGTAGACGCTGGAAATTGCTGTGATATGGCAGTGGGGCAGGGAGTTCAGCTGCTTCAGAGCCGCGCGCAGTTGGCTCGCTGGGTCACTCAGGTTGCTGCCCAGTGCAATATAGGCTGTGGTCATGTATGCCGGGGTTTCCGCTTTCTGCCCTGGCTTTGTATCTGGGCTTGGGTCAGGCGCTCTTCAAAGGGCAGGGTTTGAAAGTGAGTCCACCAGGCGCCCAGTTCGTGTGTTTCTGCACCCGCCTGCTCACGCAGTAATAGGAAGTCGTAGGCAGCGCGGAAACGGCGGTGATCGACCAGTTCGGCTGCTTTGCGGCCCTGCTTGCGTTGCAAGCGGAGTTGAAACTCCCAGATTTCCCGCATGGGCTGGCTAAACCGTTTGGGGATTGCCACATGCTGCACCGCCCGGGAAACGGCCCGTTGCCCCGCTTTGTGTACGGCGACCATGGGCGCATCGCCTTTGTTCTGGAACGTGTTAGAAAGTGCCGATACCTCGGGCCAGAGTATAGCGGCGAGGATAAAAGCTGGCGTTACGTGTTTACCCTCGTGAATACGTTTGTCGGTATTGATCATGGCCGCCCGAATAAGGGGCAGACCTTGTTCGCCCTCTCCGAGATGGGCGCAGGTACCGGGAAACAGATGTTCGAGCAATTTATATTGCAGCAGGTTTTCCATTATTTTTGCTGCATAGCCAGCCAGAAACAGTTTGAGAAACTCATCAAATAGCCGGGCCGGGGGGATATCTTCCAACAGTTCGGCGCATTGCGGGATGGCGGTGGCAGTAGATATCTCAATACCGAACCCCAGTTTTGCGGCAAAGCGCATTACTCGCAGCATTCTTACCGGGTCTTCACGAAATCGAACGGCGGGGTCGCCAATAATCTGTATGCGCCTGTCTTGCAGGTCCTGTAAGCCGCCGACCTGATCGAAAACTTCAAAGTTACCGGAGTCGTAGTACAGTGCATTCACTGTGAGGTCGCGGCGTACGGCGTCCTCCTCCAGTGTGCCAAACACATTGTCGCGCAACAGCATGCCGCTTTCAGATTGGTGCGAGTGCCCCCCGGAAGAACTTTTGTCACCGCTGTCGTGGTGTCCCCTGAAGGTCGTAACCTCAATGATTTCACGGCCATAGCGGACGTGAACGATGCGAAATCGTCGGCCAATGATGCGCGAGTTACGAAACAGGGCGTGAACCGCCTCGGGCGTTGCGTCCGTTGCGATATCAAAGTCCTTGGGGTGGTTGCCCAGCAGCAGGTCGCGGACAGCGCCGCCAACCAGATAGGCCTGATAGCCACTGCCTCGCAGGCGAGACATGACTTTTAGCGCACTGTCGCTTATATTTTTGCGGGAAATACAGTGCTGATCTCTCGAAATAACCTTCAAACGCGGGTCTGCCTGGCAGTGATTAGAATAGTGGGCAGCTTATCACAGATGTTGTGGCAAAGCCTGAAGTCAGAGAAGGGTGCTTGGAGAGAACAATGCTCCCCCAGCCCAGTCGTCGTGCCGAAATTAGTATTATTTTGAATGTGTCTTATTGTTTTTGGCGAGCACGCGAACAAAGAAATTGAAGGGGAAAGTTTCTTCCCCATCCAGGTCCATATTGAAAAATATTATTGTTATTACGGCGGGAACTTATTGTTATTTTTATTGCCGCTAGCCTAGATAAAGCATGCACTGTGCCACTTCTTTAAAAAGTCTTTAAAAACAAATAGATAGGTATAACCTTGCTGTTGGAGAAGGCTTGTTTTAGCGGTTAGTGTTACCGATATACTCCATGTTTTGTAACAGCTAAGTCAGGCGGTAACGCTTCTTTCGTCGCTGTTGTCTTTTGATGTGGTGTTATTTTTTCGCCTGGGGATGCCAAAGCGCTGTCTTCTCTCCCATAAACACTTGCGGCTGACCCCCAATTTCTGGGCGAGTTTGGTTTCACTCATTGTGTCCTGGTGTTCCAATACAAACCGTTGGAAATAGTCTTCCAGGGACAGGTCTTCGCTGGGGTCGTTGCCACCAATTACCGAGTTATAGCCACGGTTTCCGGCTCGGCCGTCCCCGAGCAGATTAAGGTCGATACCCAGATCCTTGTTATCAATTTCATCAGCGTCACTGAGAATAACAGCACGTTCAATTGCATGTTGTAGTTCGCGCACATTACCGGGCCATTGATAGGTCGTTATGGCCTGGATTGCCAGCGGTGACAGGTGCTTGGATTTCTTGTTCAACTGCTTGGTATGCTCGCCCAGCAACCACTCGGCCAGATGCAGGATGTCTTTTCCGCGCTCGCGTAAAGGGGGGAGTGAGAGCCGCAATACATTGATGCGATAAAATAAATCCTGCCTGAATTGCCCCTCTGTTGCGAGCGTCTGCAGGTCGCGGTGGGTGGCGCAGATCAGTCGAACATTCACCTTGCGAGAGTGCACAGAACCGATCCGGCGAATTTCACCCTCCTGAATAAATCTCAGCAAGCGTGCCTGGGCTTCCATGGGCAGTTCGCCGATTTCATCCAGGAACAAGGTGCCACCATCAGCCGCTTCAATCAGGCCCATGCGGCTGGCATTGGCTCCGGTAAAGGCGCCCTTTTCATAACCGAACAACTCCGATTCAATCAGGGTGTCCGGGATGGCGGCACAGTTGACCGAAATGAGAATTTTGTCGGATCGGCTGCTGTGGTTGTGCACGCTTTTTGCCACGAGTTCTTTGCCTGTTCCAGTTTCACCCAGAACCAGCACCGTGGAGTTGGTGGGCGCCATTTTTTCGATATGATCAAATAGCGATAACATGGTGGGGCAGTTACCGATGATGCCCGTGACATTGTCACTGCTGGTGATTTTGTTTGTGTTTTTCTTTCGCTCAGTATGTGCGGTGGGATGGTCGGCGATAATGCGCTGGACTGCGCGGATCAGGTCGGCGTGATCAAAGGGTTTGGCGATATAATCTACCGCCCCCATGCGCATCGAGTCCACGGCAGAGCGCAGGCTGGCGTAGCTGGTCATGATCAGCACGGGCACATCACCCACTTTTTTAATCAAGTCTGTTCCCGGGGCTCCGGGCAGCCGGAGGTCACTGATAATGAGGTCAAAATTGGTCAGGGTGTGGCGGGATTCTGCGTCCGGTACTGACCCCGCTTCTTCTACCAGATAGTTATTACGTTCAAGCAGGCGGCGCAGTGCTGTTCGGATAACGGATTCGTCTTCGACAACGAGGATTTTCGGCATTAACTGTTACCTTCTGTGTATATTTGAAACAACATACTCTTGCAGCGGCGAAGATTCCAGTAACAATAGGTATTTATGTGGGTGTTTTGTGCCCTAGACCAGGAAGTCAGGACTGTAAGAGCTACTGGGTAATTGTACGGTGGCGCGCGTGCCGGGGTGTTCATCTGTGCCAACTGGGCTGTTCAGGTATATGCTTCCGCCCATATCTTCCATGATGCTGTAAACCAGGGCCAGCCCAAGCCCGGTGCCCTCTCCTGGATCTTTGGTGGTGACGAATGGCTCGAATACCCGGTTCAAAAGCTGCTGTTCGATGCCGCTGCCGTTATCTTCCACCTCAATATTGATAAGCTCTCCTTCGCGGTGTGCCACTATGGTCACCAGACCATCATCGCCGCAGGCATCCCTGGCGTTACCCAGTAAATTTATAAACACTTGAAGTAAGCGCTGACTATCAGCTAGAACTACATATTCACGGTCACAATGGTTGTCGAAGCGAACAGGCTTGGCCTGGTAGTCAAGTTGCAACAGGTGGACGGCTTCGTCGATGCAGTCGGCCAGGTTAGAAGGAGTTAGTTTTGTTTCGGTGGACCTGGAGCCCAGATGTGAGAAGTTCACCAGGGATTCAACGATGCGGTTCACCCGCTCAGTCTGGATGAGGATATCGTGGGCCATATTGTGGATTTCTGTGGGTTCAGATTCGTATTCGAGATTCTGCGCCAAGCAGGCGATGGCGGTAACAGGATTGCCGATTTCGTGGGCCACACCGGCGGCGAGGCGGCCGATGGATGCCAGGCGCTCACTGTGTATCAGTTCCTCCTCCAGCAGAGCCGAATGGGTGATATCTTCCACCAGGATGACACTGTCCTCGCCCCCACGGCCTTCGATGTTGGCGCTGCTCGTTATGGCCGCTTTGTGCAGGCGAACCCACTGTGCCTTGGCATGGTCTGTCGAGCTCGTCATGGTCACTTCCTGTTTCATGACAGAGTCGACGTCGGCCCGGGAAAATTCTTCGATAATGCGTCGCCACGGTTGCGGCAAAGTGGCTGAAAGAGAACCGAGTACCGAGTGCGCGGAAATGCCTGTAATACGTTCCATGGCGCGGTTCCACAGTAGAAGTTCACCGTCCTCACCCAGCGAGCAAACACCCACCGGAAGCTTGTTCAGTGTCTCGCGGTAGTGGCGACGTAAATTATCCAGGTCGGCGGCCAGCCCGGTAAACCTTAACTGCGACTTATCCAGGTTGCGCTCAATGAGGTTTATGTCTTCGGTGTTGCCGTGTGGTGCACTCTGGAAGGGAATACAGCGGTTGAGAATACTGTAGGCGACGGCGGGCCCCAACAAACCCGACAAATTTGCCTCTATGCGACCGCGCAGGCGTCGCAGGGCATAGGGTCGCGCCTCGTCCGGGCTGAATTGTAAATCTCCCAGGGCTCGCTGTACT
This sequence comes from Pseudomonadota bacterium, assembly GCA_030591305.1. Next base: position 6,250 of record JAUVBI010000069.1, on the reverse strand, counting down.
TCCTCATTGGCAGTTTTTTCCCCCAGGGAGGCGGCCAATTGCTCGGCAAATTCACTGGGGCTGTGCAATGACAAGGCGCGTCGGGTAGGCCGGTCCAGGTCATCCATGGAGCAAATTTCTGCTGCTACTTGTTCGTCGACCCGGGTGTGGCTGAGCAGGGAAACGGCAACAAACAGCAGCATATTAATGGTGACAGACACGATGGCAGCGGTGGCCCAGATACTCTGGGTACCCTCCATTAAGGGCAGATAGTTATAATCCAGGAATTGTGGTGAGTGGCCAGTGAAAATGGGCACCAGCATGGTGACAAACCAGATGGCCAGTCCCGCCCCCAGCCCGCTCAGCAGCCCTTTTTTGTTGGCGCCTGCCCAGTACAGTGTAGCCACTACACCGGGTAAGAACTGCAGCGTTCCAATAAAGGCCACCAGGCCGAGTTGGGTGAGACTCTCTTTGCCGCTAATGACGATATAGAAAATATAGCCACCGAGAATCAGTATCGTGATGACGGATCGTCGCAGCCATTTGAGCTGGGCCTGCAGGCTCTGATTGGAATCGACTTTCAGCGCTCTAAGGGGCAGCACCAGGTGATTGACGCACATATTAGCAAGGGCGAGTGTGGTCACAATGATGGTTGCGCTGGCGGCCGACAGGCCCGCCACAAAAGCCGCGCCACTGACTGTTGTCGAACCCATGTGCAGCCCGATAGCCAGGCCGGTGTATTCTGCCGGCAGGGTCTGTCCCAGTTTGATTCCGGCCCAGGTCACCGGCAGTATCGGTAGGCTCAGCAGCAGCAGGTATAGGGGCAGGCCCCACGCTGAGGCATGCAAATCCCTGCTGTTGGTATTTTCTGCGAAGGTCATGTGAAAAATATGTGGCATACACACGGCACCGGCAAAGAAAATCAGCAGTAGGCTTCTGGCTGCATCTCCCTGCATGGGCTTGTCCAGAACATTATTAATTGCCGGGTTTTGTGCCAGCCATTGTTCCAGCCCTTCAAAGCCGTCAAACACGCTGTAGATGGCGGCAAAAAACAAAACGAACAGCGCGGCCAGTTTTACCAGCGATTCAAATGCCATCGCTGTTACCAACCCGGTATTGCGGTGCCGTGATGACAACTCCCGGGTGCCAAAGAGAATTGAAAATATAATAATAATGATGCAAAAGAGCAGGGCGAGGCCGTCGTGTCTGTGGGTGCCTGACAGCAGGTGGTCGTGGCTTCCCTGCAGAATATGAATACTGTCGGCCACAGCCTGTATCTGTAGGGCCAGCAGGGGTAGTAGGGTTAAGCACATGGCGATGGTTATGGCCGCTCCCACTGAGGGGCTGCGGAACCGAAAGGCGAGGACATCTGCCAGGGAGCTCAGCTGGTATATGCGACAGAGTTTTAGCAGGGGCCCTAATAAAACCGTGGCCATGACAAACATCACAACGGCGCCCATATAGTACAGGAGAAAGCTGTAGCCGTAGCGCTGGGCCAGTTCAACCATGCCGTTGGTCGCCATCGCCCCGGCAAAAACACCTAACGAAAGCACATAAACGGCGGGGTGATGAGTGATGCGCCGGGGAATCACACCCCTGTCTGCCATGTAGGCAACGGCGAACAGGCCGCTTAAGTAGGCAACAATAAACAGCAGGATTTGGATCAGGCTAAAGCTCATCGGTGGCCCGTGTACGCTGGTTCCAGTAGACCGCGATGATGATTATCAGCCAGATTTGCCAGGGCCCGTACCAGGCCGCACCATTGCGTGAGACCCAGTCCTCTATCACTGGGAAAAATATAAAGGCGATTACCACCATCAGTAGCAGTGCGCGATTAATATACATATGGAAAAAGCACCTTCATAGGCTGAGCATTGATAGTACGCAAGGACGCGACAAAGCTCAAAGGTATGTGGTGTTGCTAGTCAGGTATGGCCATAACGGCGGGTATTAACCTGGGAGACCAATTGTGCGTGGCAAGCGCCAGAATATCCCCCGGTTCGTTCATTTCAACAGGGGGCATGTCCTGGCCCAAAAACGCCAGTGCCTGGCGCAGGTTGAATGTTGCGTCCCTGTTCTCAAGGGCTGCCGCATGATGTTGTTTGCTGTATTTCTGTCCCTGGGCATTGGTGATAACCGGCACATGGCAATACTGCGGCGTGGCGTAGCCCAGTAGTTGCTGCAAAAATTGCTGCCGTGCGGTGGTGCCCAGCAAGTCTGAACCGCGAACAATATGGGTGATGCCCTGGTGGGCGTCGTCGACGACCACAGCCAGTTGGTAGGCGTACAAACCGTCTTTCCTGTGTATGATGAAATTGCCTGAATTGCGCCCCAGTGCGATATTCTGGGGCCCCTGCAATCGGTCTTTAAACGCGATGGTGAAATCTTCGGGAACGGCAATCCGGGTGGAGCAGGGGGTTGTCACGCCCCCCTGTCGCGTTTGGCAAGCTCGCTGGCAAGTGCCGCCCGGCCTCAGCGTGGCGCGGCTGCAATCACACTGGAATGTTCGGCTGGCCAGTTGCTCCAGCGCACCTTGATAGGCAGCGTGGCGCTGGCTCTGCCACAGGACATTTTCATCCCAGTGCAGGCCGTGTTGTTGCAGGCTATCAAGAATACTTTGGGCGGCTCCGGGAATTTCCCTGGGGGGGTCCAGGTCGTCCATCCGTACCAGCCAGGCTCCCTCATTGCGCCGGGCATCCAGATAGCTGGCCACTGCCGCGATCAGGGACCCAAGGTGAAGAGGTCCGGTCGGTGAAGGTGCAAAACGTCCCCGGTAGGGGGACGTCGAAGGGGGAAGGGAGTCTGCTTTAGGTTTGGCACCAGGCACGTAAGCCCCCTCCCCAAGGTCCGGGTTTAACCCAGTACCTGTTTTTCCCTGATCTCGTCCAGCGTTTTGCAATCGATGCAAAGTGTTGCGGTCGGGCGTGCTTCCAGACGCTTGATGCCAATATCAACACCGCAGGCATCACAAAAACCGTAGTCACCCTGGTCGAGCCTTTCCATCATGCTATCGAGCTTTTTGATCAGCTTTCGCTCGCGATCACGGGTGCGTAACTCCAGGCTGAATTCTTCTTCCTGGGTGGCGCGATCGGCTGGATCGGGAAAGTTGGATGCCTCGTCCTTCATATGAGTAACGGTGCGATCGACTTCCCGCATCAACTCGTTCTTCCAATTTTGCAGGATTTGCGAGAAGTGCTCGGATTGCTTTTCATTCATGTACTCCTCACCGCGCTTTGGTTTATACGGTTCGAAGTTTTTAAATTTTGTTGAAGCTGCTTTTTTGGCTGCTCTAGGCATGGCTGGATCCCCATACTACCTGACAATACTCACAGTAAACCCCGGGTCCAAAAAGGCCCCTGAGAACGAGGGCGGAGAAACTACCAGATAATACGGGAGGGCGCCACCATTAATATGAATATTTGCATGGAACTGACAAGCACTGTGGGCTGTTGCTAAGATACGACGCTAACAGGGCAGGGCTGGATTATGGAGTGGGGAGACTTGGTTGAGGCGAGGCTGTTGCGTCGCTACAAACGGTTTTTGGCCGATGTGGAGCTGGTCAATGGCGATGTCATTACTGTGCACTGCCCCAATACCGGAGCTATGACCGGCTGTGCGGAGCCTGGCTCGCGTATCTGGTTGTCGACCAGTACGCTAAAGACGCGCAAATACCCGCACACCTGGGAATTGATTGAAACCACAGCGGGCATGGCCTGCATCCATTCAGCAAAGGCCAATAAAGTGGTGCGCGAGGCCTTTGAATCGGGGCTGCTGCCTGGTTTTGAGGCCTATGCGGATATTCGCAGTGAGGTGAAGTATGGTGAGAACAGCCGCGCGGACCTGTTGTTGCAAGGCGAGGGGCAGCGAGTTTTTGTCGAAGTAAAGTCTGTCACACTGCTCGGGGATGAGGGCCGGGGTGCGTTTCCCGATGCGGTGAGTGAGCGCGGGCGCAAGCATTTGCGCGAACTACAGGCCATTTGTGACCCCCAGACCCGGGCGGTGTTACTTTTCTGCGTGTTCCATAGCGGGATACGGTCGGTCTGTTCGGCGGGAGATATTGACCCCCGTTACCGCCAGGCGTTGATAGAGGCGATGGCGGCAGGGGTTGAGGTGATAGCATGGCAGGCCACGGTCACCCCGGGAGAAATTAAACTGTCCCACGCTCTGCCATTTTCTGTTGACCCGATCATTCGGGGTGACTCCGGCACGGAGGGCGAGAATGAATCACAGGCCAGTACATAAACTTAGCCTCGCACAGCTGACCGGAATGGTTGAGTCGCACCTTGTGGCGATGCCCTGTGGCAACGCGATGCAGCAGCAGGCTGCAGACGCATTTACGCGTCTGCGCGCTGATGCCCGGGAGGCGGGCCATCAGCTCGCGATTGCCAGCGGCTTCCGTTCCTTTGTGCGCCAGGCTGCTATATGGAACGGCAAGGCCAGCGGTGCGCGGCCTATTCATGATGATGCGGGCCTGCCGATCAATAGTGCGGGTCTATCGCGCCGGCAGCTATTACACGCCATACTGCGCTTTTCGGCGCTGCCCGGCACCTCCAGGCACCATTGGGGGAGCGATGTGGACGTCTATGATGCTGCCGCGGTGGATGCGGGCTATGCCGTGCAGCTTACTCCCCAGGAGGTGGTTGCCGGTGGATGCTTTGACACGTTTCATTGTTGGTTGGATGAGCGCATGGCTGCAGATGAGTCACACGGCTTTTTTCGCCCCTACGCCCGGGACACGGGTGGTGTTGCTGTAGAACGCTGGCATCTCAGCTATGCGCCGGTATCGGTGAGTTGCGTCGGCCAGCTCTCTGCCGCGGTGGTTGAGCAGTGTTGGGATGACTGTGACGATAAAATAATATTGCGCAGTGAGCTGCAGGCAGAATTGCCGGATATTATACAGCGTTATCTGACGGTGGAGGAGAACTGGTGTCCGGCAAAATATCGCTGAACACCCTGACCCCGTCGGTATTTTTCTATACCTTGAACTGAGCTTTTAGCTTTTTGGGGACAGAAATGTTCTTGAGCTGCACGTATTTTGGCAGTCCCCTGCTGTACTCGGGGTAGGCCTCACCGGCGATTAGCGGCTGCAGGTAGGCACGGGCCTCGTCAGTAATGCCGAAGCCGTCCCGGGTAATATACTTGCGCGGCATCTTTTTCTCTTCGTTGGCCACTTTTTCCAGTGCTGCCTCACCAATAGACCAGCTGTAACGTTTACCTTTACCGCGGACAATGGTGGGCATAATGGCATTCTTGCCCTGTAGAGCAAATTCTACCGCCGCCGCGCCCACCGCATAGGCCTGCTCCACGTCAGTGGTGGAGGCAATATGGCGCGCCGAACGCTGCAGATAATCGGCCACTGCCCAGTGATATTTGTAACCCAATTCTGATTTCACCATATCGGCCAGTGTCGGTGCGAGCCCGCCCAGCTGGTAGTGCCCGAAGGCGTCCTTATGGCTGGAACCAGCCAATAAAGTGCCGTCTTTGTAGTGCGCGCCCTCCGAGGCGACGATGACACAATATCCGTATCGCTTGACGCTGCGCTTAACCCGGGCCAGGAACTTCTCCCGGTTGAAGGCTATTTCGGGGAATAAAATAATATGGGGGGCGTCGCCTTCACGTTCACCCGCTAACCCGCCCGCTGCTGCAATCCAGCCCGCATGGCGTCCCATTACTTCGAGAATGAAAACTTTGGTCGATGTCTCACACATGGAGGCGACATCCAGCGCCGCCTCACGGGTTGAGATGGCGATATATTTTGCCACTGAACCAAAGCCCGGGCAGTTGTCTGTCAGGGGCAGGTCGTTGTCGATAGTTTTGGGAATATGAATGGCCTGCAATGGGTAGCCCATGGCCTTGCTCAGCTTGGAGACCTTGAGGCAGGTGTCTGCCGAGTCGCCGCCTCCGTTGTAGAAAAAGTAAGCAATATTGTGCGCCTTGAATACAGCTATCAGGCGCTCGTATTCCGCTGGATTTTCCTCAAAGCTCTTTAGTTTGTGTCTGCAGGAGCCAAATGCGCCTGAGGGCGTGGAAGCCAACTGTCGGATGGCGGCCTTACTCTCTTTGCTGGTATCAATCAGGTCTTCGCGCAGGGCGCCAATGATGCCGTTACGACCGGCATATACTTTGCCTATCTGGGACCTATGTTGGCGTGCGGTTTCGATAACGCCCGCAGCTGAGGCATTGATGACGGCTGTGACACCGCCAGACTGGGCGTAAAACGCATTTTTCCTGGGCATATATGTGATCCATGACAGGGGGCGATTGAGTGGCT
>JAUVBI010000271.1 GCA_030591305.1 Pseudomonadota bacterium | reverse complement strand
TTTGCCAGCCCGGCGGTTTTTGAGCAGGTAAAGAAACGCTCAACAAAGGCGGGAGTATTGCTCGGCCATGAATTGGCCCTGTCCATGCTCTGGCTCAGGCCCCAGGAGCTGATTTGGGGCAATGCGGTGAACAATTACCTGTTGGGTAATGAGCCACCGGAATTTGACCTGTTGTTCTGGAATAACGACTGGACCAATTTACCGGGGCAATTGCACTGTGATGTCCTCGATATGTTCGCCACTGCCAATTTGCTAACGCCCGGCGCGATGGAGGTAGATGGCACTGCGCTGGATCTACAGGCGGTGAACTGTGACAAATTTATCTTCGGTGGCCTGTCCGACCACATTACACCCTGGACGGCCTGCTATCGCAGTGCCCTGGCCTTTGGCGGAAAGAAAGAGTTTGTTCTTTCCAACAGTGGTCATATGCAAACCATGCTGAACGCGCCGGGGAAAAAGCGCGCCAGCTTTTTCGTCAACAAAGCCCTTCCGGAGCAAGCCGATGACTGGTTGGAGGGCGCCGATCTGGAGCAGGGCTCATGGTGGCCATATTGGCGCGACTGGCTGCAGGCGCGCTCCTTATCCAGGAAGGCGGCGCCGAAGCGACTGGGCAATAAAGCCTATCCGGCGGGTGTTGCTGCGCCGGGCAGCTATGTCTTCCAGCAATCTGACTAGAACAGGGAGAGTATTGTGAGTAAGAAAAATGACGGGATTGATATCGGCTGGTTGCAGTTTGATGGTTTGCAGATACGCTACGGCGTTCGCCGGGGCAAGCCCGGTGGAGTGCCTCTGATTATTTTCAATGGGGTGGGCCAGAGTATAGAGGTCCTCCAGCCCCTGATAGATTCCATCGAGGGCGTTGAAGTTATCGTTTATGACGTCCCGGGCACAGGTTTATCGGATACACCGGCGTTGCCCTGGCGATACAAGCGCCACGCGAAACTGGCTACTGCCCTGATAGAGCACCTGGGCTATGAGAGCGTGGTGGCGATGGGGATTTCCTGGGGCGGACCGCTGGCACAGCAGTTCACCCGGCAGAACCCCGATCTAGTGCGAAAGCTGATTCTGACCGTTTCGCCGCCGGGGAATCTGATGGTACCCGGCCACCCCGGCGTCTACTGGCGTATGGCACACCTCAAGCGTTTCACAGATGCAAGCTATATGCGCAGCATTGCCGGCCACATATACGGCGGCACTATCCGTACGGATGACTCGGTGCTGGATGGACACATCGAACGACTGCAACCCCCGAGCCGGCGCGGTTATATCTACCAGGCATTAACCATGTGGGGATGGAGCAGTCTTGCCTGGCTACGGCACCTCAAGCAGCCGACACTCATCATCCAGGGGGAGGATGATCCAATGGTTCCTAATATCAATGCGCATGTCATGGCTTGTCTGATCCCGGACTCGAAGCTGGAGTTCGTGGACTGCGGACATATGCTGGTGCTGACCCGGATTCCGGAAGTATCCAAAATGGTCAGGAATTTCATGGTGGCCTGAAACGATGAACACAGTCAACGAGAAATTGTTGAATTCCGGGGGCCGGCATGGCCGTTGAACTGTTGTTGAACTACTGAGGGAGAAAGATGCGTTATGAAAGAGAATCTGTTTGACCTGTCAGGAAAAGTCGCTCTGGTGACCGGCGCAAGCCGCGGTATCGGAGAGGCGATAGCCCGGGTGTTTGCGGCCCAGGGCGCTCATGTCATTATTTCCAGCCGCAAGAAGGACGGCTGTCAGGCTGTGGCTGACGCGATCACTGAAACCGGGGGCAGCGCCTCCGCTTATCCCTGCCATGTGGGTAGCATGGAAGATATCAAGGCCATATTTGCTCATATTCATGAGCGACACGGAAAACTTGATATTCTTGTGAACAATGCTGCGACTAATCCCTATTACGGTGACATTCTGGACACCGATATCGAGTCTTTTCAAAAAACTGTCGATGTGAATGTGAGGGGCTACTTTTTTATGTCCATCGAGGCAGGAAAACTGATGCGCGACAATGGCGGCGGCGCCATTGTGAATACTGCCTCGGTAATGGGCCTTCAGCCTGCGCCAGGGCAGGGTATCTACGCTGTGACCAAGGCAGCGGTAATCAACATGACCCGGGCATTTGCCGGTGAATGCGGCAAGCACAATATTCGAGTCAACGCTATTCTGCCAGGTTTCACTGATACCAAATTCGCGAGCGCACTATTTGACAACCGGGAAGTCTATGATGAGGCTATGCGAGCCATTCCTCTCAAGCGGCACGCCACACCTGAGGAAATGGCGGGAGTCGTTTTGATGATGGCCTCTGGAGCGGGTAGTTACCTCAACGGAGAATGTATTACGGTGGATGGTGGCCTGACAGCCACGAGGTTATAGCGTGACAATAGGAGCGAGATCACCGACATAGAGATAGTAAAATTTGATTTTATCGAGTCAGGCAACACCCTCGTTATGGTGGGTAGTGAAGATGAAGGTAAAGTCATTTCCACGGGAAAAGTGTTCGACCTGCATTTTGTCTGGGTTATCAGGTTCGATGACGAGGGTAAGATCTGCTATGTGCGTGAGCATAATGATACTGCTGCCATAGGAGATGCCTTCAAGGTCTGAGCGATCAAGAAGAGGAATGCGCCAGCTGTGCGCTGCGGTTTCTTGATATAGGCCCGCGGTTCAAGGTGAGATTGTTCGATTAGACCACAAACATTGAAAGTTACTGCCATAGATGCCTGCTACGAAATCGTCTAATTTTAACCTGTATTAAGCGCACTGCACTTTTTCCGTCTACGGTGGAAGTTATCTATCCATTCAGCCGGGTGAAGTGTCGCCAAAAGTACCGATATTGATCGTACTATCCTTGCGATGGCTGGATACTTTGGGCATATCAGCCTCGACGATACCTACTGGTACGTCGCGGTTATTCCTTATCAGAGCTAAGAGAATCCAGTTCATGAAAACAATCACTCGCGCAGTACCCATCATTGGGCTATTTGCCATTTTAAACGCGGCACAGGCTGCTTCAGCTACAGGCAAAGGCGACATTTCCCTGCCTGTTAACCCTGATGACCATTCAGGATTAGTACACGCCCATTCAGCTAAGGGCTATCAACAGTTCGATTTCGATACCGTCGATTTGGAAGCCCTGAAAAAGAAGGGCGGCAAGCTCTATAGCAGCAAAGAAGATGTCATGAAAGTCATGACTGCAGGCGTAAAAAACCCCACAGGTGAGAACGAAATCTGGAAAGAAGGCTTGTTGTTTGAAGGTATAGAGCCCATGCCCTGGATGATCTCCTCAGCCAACTGGTTTCCGAGGACGGAAAAAGTTCAGCCTAATGAAATGCGTGTGACCTTTATGGGCACTTCGCCAGTCATGCGCCCGGGACAAATGAATACCTCTATCTATGTTGAGCTGGGTAACGGTGACAATTTTATTTTTGATCTGGGTGAAGGTTCTATCGCTAATTACTCCGCTGCTGGTCTTTCATTAAATGAACTGACCAAGGTATTTATCACTCACCTGCATGTGGATCACTTTGGCTCACTGCCCTATCTGTACGAATTTAGTGGTTGGGCTGGTCGCTGGCATAAACCTTTGACCGTGTACGGTCCTTCAGGTGCCAGTGAAGAGTACGGTACCAAATGGATGGTTGATGGTATGTTAAAAATGCTCAACTGGCATACTGATGCATTTGACGTATTCCCTGCCGGCAACAAAATCAATGTTGTCGAATTTGATTTCAATGATGATGGTGGAATTATCTACGAAAAGGATGGTGCAACTGTCAAGCACTGGCGTCGTAGTCACGCAAAAGATGGTGCATCGGCCTACCGTCTGGACTGGAAGACCCCTGAGGGTGAAAACCTCTGCTTTGTCTGGACTG